>NZ_JBFUBD010000052.1:0-17007 GCF_056405935.1 Polaromonas sp. P1_E3 | reverse complement strand
AGCTCACTGAGGGCCGCTGGAATCTGGGAAGGGCCGCGGTTTTCGGTTGAGCAGGGCGTAAAGCTCATTGCGCTCCACCTCCGGATCATCCACCACCTCGCGGCAGGCGATTCCCATGTGTTTCTTTATGAGAACGTCCCGGCGGATCGTCTCGGTTTGCCTGGCCGGGTCACGCAGCCAATGGGCCGCGCTGGTGAGGAATTTTTCCTCCTGCCCGGACAGGTCCGGATGAAGTGCCACCTCCTCCAGGAACGCCATGATTAGGTTGCGGATGGATGTCGCATCCCGGTCGCCTATTAACTTCGGCTGAGTCATTTTTTCAACAGCCCGCTGCGGCATTGCGGGTTCGACATCCCGAATCACGCCTACTTCGAAAACGCTCAGCAGCGGGGTGTTTGCCGGCGGCAGGTCGGCAAACCGGGCCAACCGACCCTCGGCCACATACGTCAGCCTGTCCTGGTGATGAGCCAGCAATGCCTGTATGACGACTTCGTCAAGCACGATCTCAGTTTCAACGCGGCCCTTTCGCGGTGGCAGGCTGGTGGTCCATTGCTTGCCGGAGGCTGCCAGGTCGCCATAAAAGAGCTCCACGGCCTCACGGCAGTTGACCCCGGCCCTTTGCAGCAGGAGAAGTGATGCCCTCAGGAGTCGTTGCCTGGGAAGAGGGGGCCTGCGATCGAGTTCCTTGAGGATGATGACCCAGTGACGGCGGGTGAGCCAGTAGTGGAGCTTCAGTTCAGTTGGAGGGCCCTGAATAGCCAGACGATGCCGCAGCATGGGGTCCTGTGTCAGATACGCTGCTTTCCACCAGTCCGCATACATTTTCAAGGTAACGTGAATGGCGCGCAGGGCGCTGCTGTCGGAAAGGGGCTGGCGAAACGGCCGCCATTGCGGCGCGGCCCGCAAAAACGGACAACGTTCCACCCAGTTAGAGGGCGGATTCATCAAAAAACTTTTGAACGCTATCAGGTCGTCAGGTTCAAGCGAAGACAACGCTTTGAGCCGTATTGCAATAGCCCAGAAGACCAGTTTTTCGACATCGTAGGTATAGGTGTCCAAGGTGCTCTTTGTCACGCGGCTCTGCTGGCTCTCCAGCCAGGCCCTCACTGCGCCGGCATCGTCCTCAACCCCGTAATTATTAGGTCCGTGGTGCCGCCACTTCCCATCGGCGCCCAGCAACGAGCGCGGCCACAGGACTTCGAATTTCAAATCAAGCGTGTCATTGTCAACCTGGACAGGCATGGCGGGCCTCCAAATACAGGCAACGTTTATTTCGCTCGGACAGATCGGTCTCGGGAAAGTACAACAGGATGCACTTAATCGCCGAACGCGTCAGCGGGTCGTCAGGTGCCAGCTACCCGCGAAAATAAGGCTCTGACCGGGGGCGACCTGAAGCTCGTCACTCACAATAACCAACACCGATTTTGCCCCTTGCCACGTCCCAGTTCAAGAAGCCTCTGCTGGGTGGTTGTCGTTTTTCGCAGCTCAGCTACGCATCACCAGCACCGGTACAGGCGCCGCTCTCAATATCTGCTCCGCACCGCTGCCCAGCAGCACCCGCCCGATGCCACGCCGGCCGTGCGAGCCAACCACCACGAGGTCGGCGCCCCAGAGTTTGGCGGCTTCGGCCACGGATTCGCCCAGGCGCTGGCCGGGCTCATCGAGCATCGCCTGGCTGGCTTCGATGCCGGCCGACTGGGCGACGGCCATGGCGTCGGTCAATACCTTGGCCCCGCCTTCGCGCATCATGCCGGCCAGATCGGCCGAGTACGTGCCATAGGGGTCTATGCCGCCCAAATAAGCCATTTCATTGACGGCATGCACCAAGCGCACGCTGGCGCTGGTCTCGCGCGCCATCTGCAGGCCGGCGACCAGGGCTTTGGTGGAGGTGTCGCTGCCGTCCACGGGGATCAGGATTCGCTTGAACATGATGAGTACCTATTTGGGGTTGAAACATCATTCGTGGTGGCGATTTTTTGGGGACGATGTGTTGATGCCGATCAAGAGTGGGTGGATTGGCGGTGCGCGCCTTGCGCTTGCTCGCCTGCTGCCTGGCAGGCCACGCAGAGCGCCGCGGCCGGCAGCGCTTCCAGGCGGTGCAAGTCCATTGGCTTGCCGCATTCTTCGCACCGGCCAAATTTCCCCTCTCCCAAGCGACGGCGGGCTGCGAGGACCTGGGAAAGTTCCGTCGCGATGCGCTCCGCGTCCAGCGCCGCCATGTCGGATTCCGATTCCCGCTCGGCCAGGTCCTTGAAGTCCCGCACCTCCCCGTTGCCGGGCTGGTCATCGGCAAGTTCGCGTTTGTTGCCTGCGTCCAGGGCTGCTCTGAGTTCGGCCTCGCGTGAGGCCAGGAGCTTGTCGAACTGTTCCGCGAATGAATTTTCGTAGTGCGTCATTGGGATGCCTGAAATAAGTGTATGAGCTTGGATTTGCTTGAGCTGCGATTTTCACGGCGCTTTAGCAAGCCGGTATTGATCTTGCGCAAGCTGGACCAACCTGCGTACGGTCAAGGTGCGTAACGCTTGCGCTAGGTCAACACCTTGCCACCCGGCCTGGCCATCATGGATACCTCCAACTATGTTGAAAGGTAGACCATGAACACCAAAACTTTTGTGATCACTGCGGCCTTTGTCACATGCGCCGCAGGCTACGCGGCGGGCGACGCCATGGCGAAAGCCCCTGAAACGGTCCAGCCCCCGGCAGGGGCGTCCAGCGCGCCGACGGGCGTGGCCGCGCGCTCAAAGGCGGTCGCGCAAAAGGCCGCGCAGGAGGCCGCCGATTCCGCCCGCGCGGCGGCCGACCTGGTCAAACTCACGCTGCAGCTGGCCGAGACGGCCGCCCAGGACGTCTCGAAGCGGACAGCCGCGAATATCCGCGAGCAGGCGCTCAAAGCGGACGAAGCGGCAAGAAAGGCCCGTGAGAAAGCCGAGCAGGCCGCCGTCGCGGCCACCGACGACATGAAAAAGCTGACGGCGAAGGCCGCCGAGGCTGCCAGGCGCGCCGCATCTGCCGTGCGCGCGGCGTCGGGGCGTGCCGAGGAAGCGCTGCGCAAGGCCGGTCAATCCGACCAAGAGCAAACGCAGAAGGCCATGAAGGCAACCCAGGATGCCTTGAAAAGTGCGGACAAAGCTGCACAGGAGTCGGCTGAGGCCGGCAAGCAGGCGGCGGACAAAGGCGCGGATTCAGGTTCAAAGAATAAGTGACGGGCTGCACGCATCCCGCTGGAACTATGAGCACCGCAGCCCGGACCGACGAGCTTTCGCAGAATGCGCTGCCTTCGGCTCAAGGCCTGAGCAGTGAAGAGGCCGCTGCGCGGTTGCTGGCTGATGGGCCCAACCTGTTACCCGGAAGTGAGCCGCAAAGCTTTGCGCGGATCGCCCTGGATGTCGTCAAGGAGCCCATGTTCTTGATGCTGCTGGCGGCGGGCACGAGTTACCTGCTGCTGGGCGATACGGCCGAGGCTACTTTTTTGCTCGCCTCGGTCTTGCTGATTGTTGCGCTGACGCTGTTCCAGGAACGTAAAACGCAACGCGCGCTGGAGGCCCTGCGCGAGCTGTCGGCACCGCGCGCGCTGGTCCTCCGGGACGGCAGGGAGCTTCGCATCGCCAGCCGCGAGGTGGTTCGCGGAGATGCCCTGGTGCTGCGCGAAGGCGACCGCATCGCCGCCGATGCCGACTTGCTGGAGGGCGCCCTCGAAGCCGACGAATCCCTGCTGACCGGCGAATCCGTGCCACGGCCCAAGCTCGCGCAGGATGCAAAGGCGCACTACTCCGCCCCCGACCCCGAAGGCGAGAGCAGCGCACTGGTTTACGCCGGCACCGTGATCACGCAGGGCACGGGCCTAGCCCGGGTGCACGCCACCGCGGGCCGGACCGCGATGGGTCGCATCGGCACGGCGTTGGCAACGACACAGGCCCCGGCCTCCAAGTTGTACCGGCAGTCGAGGCGTATCGTGCGGGGATTCGCCGGTGCCGGGCTGGYGGTGGCCGCGATGCTGGTCTTGCTGGGCTGGCTCAGGGACGGCCACGGCTTTGTCGCCAGCCTGCTACCGGCGATCGCCTTTGCGATGGCGGTGCTGCCGGAGGAGATTCCCGTCGTTCTCGCGGTGTTCATGGCACTGGCGGCCTGGCGGATGTCCCGGCAGAAAGTCCTGACACGCCGGGTCGACGCGATTGAGGTGCTGGGCGCGATCACGGTATTGGCCGTGGACAAAACCGGAACCCTGACGCAGAACCGCATGGCGCTCGTAGAGGTGGTGGGTGCGGATGCCGTGTTCCTGGCGGACGGCGACGCGCCGCTTCCCCCCGCGCTTAAGGAACTGCTCGAATGCGCGATGCTGGCCACGCCGCTGAAACCGTTCGATCCGATGGAAAAAGCCATTCGCGCCGTCGGGGACGCCCGCCTGGGCCCGGACTCGAGCGCGCGCCTGGGCATCGAGCCGGCGCGGCAATATCCGCTCGCACCGCAACTCCTGGCCGTCACCCACGCCTATGGCGGCGAAGTGCCGGGATGCTATTTGCTGGCGACCAAAGGCGCGCCGGAGACGGTCATGGACCTGTGCCGTCTTCAAGGGCCTCAACGCGAGGCGGTGCAATCGCAGGTGCAGGAGATGGCCGCCAGGGGCCTGCGCGTCCTCGGCGTGGCCCGCGGCGAGTGGCGGGGCGCCGGATTGCCCGCAGGCCAGCGGGACTTCACGCTGCGCTTTGCCGGCCTGCTGGGCCTGGCCGACCCGCTGCGGCCTTCAGTGCCGCAAGCCGTCCAGGATTGCCGCGAGGCGGGCATACGTGTGATCATGATGACGGGAGACCACCCGGTGACGGCCAGCGCGATTGCCCGGCAGGCGGGCCTGCCGAATCCCTCCGACGTGCTGACCGGCACAGACATCGATAGGCTTGGCGATGTTTCATTGCGGGCTAGCTTGAGAACCACCGCCATCTGTGCGCGGCTCAGGCCCGAGCAGAAGCTGCGGCTGGTGCGCGCGCTGCAGGCCGACGGTGCGACGGTGGGCATGACAGGCGACGGCGTCAACGATGCGCCAGCGCTCAAGGCTGCCGATGCCGGCATCGCCATGGGCGAGCGCGGGACCGACGTGGCACGCGAAGCCGCGGCCCTGGTGCTGCTGGACGACAGCTTTGCCAGTATTGCGAACGCCATCCGCCAGGGGCGTCACGTCGACGACAACATTCGCAGTGCGGTGCRCTTCATCTTCGCGGTGCACGTGCCCATCGTTGCGCTCGCATTGGTACCAGCCTTGCTTCGCTGGCCTGTGCTCCTGCTGCCCGCGCAGATCATTCTGCTCGAACTCATCATCGATCCGGCGTGCTCGATATTGTTTGAAGCGCAGCCGGCAGATCCGGCGTTGATGCGACGCCCGCCCAGGCTCGCCACGGATTCGCCGTTCGCCTTGCGCAACATGGCCTACGGCCTGTTGCAGGGCGTCGGCTTGGCATTGGCGCTGCTCGCGGCCAACGGCTGGATGCTGGGGCAGGGCTGGCCCGCGCCCGAGATCCGCACGGCGCTTTTCGCGAGCCTGGTCGCAGGTCTGTTTCTGCTGGTGCTGGTCCATCGCCATTCGGTAAATATCCTCAGGAATCCCTGGCTCCCGCGTCTGGCCGCCGCCGTCGCGGTGCTGCTTTCGCTTGTGCTGTGGCAGCCCTGGTTGCGCGGGGTGATGGGCTTTGTGGCGCCGTCCGGGCAGGACGCGGCCGGGCTGTTGCTTATCCTGGGTGCCATGACGGTGTGGCTGCTGGCCTTGCGCTATGTTTCGGCGGCTTCGAAGGGAGCTGCCGAACGCAGGCGCTCCAGGCAAGACAGCCGCCCTTGATGTAGGTCAAGGGGTGAACCCGTCGCCGGCCATACCCTTCGCTGGTTGCCGGCGCGTGCGCAGCGTCCGACCGACCGCAGCTTGTTGCGCAACCTTACAAGGAGCAAAAACCATGTCCGACAAAACACTCATCGTTTGTTATTCCAACACCGGGACATCGCGGCGCGTGGCCGATCTTTTGGCCAGCAAGTTCCAATGGCAGCGAGGCGAGGTGCGCGAAACGCGCTCACGCGCGGGAACTGCCGGCATGCTGCGCTGCGTACTGGACTCGCTGCTCAGGCGCCATCCCGAGATCCGATACGACGGACCCGACCCGCGCGGCTTTGAGACGGTGGTGCTGATAGCACCCATCTGGGTTGCCGAGCTGGCCGGGCCTATGCGCAGCTTTGTTCGCGACCGTGCTCCCTGCCTCAAGCAGGTAGCCGTCATCTCGGTGATGGGCGGCAAGGGCGCCACCAATGCCTTCGCCGAGATTGACCGGATACTGGGCCGTCCGCCCATCCTGTCGACCTCGTTCACCGCGCGCGAAGTGGACGACGGCAGCTATTCGTCCGGCCTTGAGGTGTTCGGCAGTGCGGTCCGGGACTACGCGAAGAACGAGGAAACCGTGCGGCCGACGGACTTGTCGCCTAGTGCGGTGTAAGTGCGCTCCTTACCTCCCCGAGCCTGCCGCTTTTTAACCTATCGAAAACCGGACCATGCGCATATGCGCACCGCGATACGCATTGATCGGGCGTATCGCATGGCGCCGGCCATGCTGCTTTGGAGCCAGCCATGAGCGTGCGAAACCTGGAAGCGTTGTTTCAGCCCCGTTCGGTCGCCTTGATCGGCGCGTCTGATCGCCCGAACAGCGTGGGCGCAGTGGTCCTGCGTAACCTGAAGGCGGGCGGCTTCAAAGGCCCGCTCTGGCCGGTCAACCCGAATCACGCGCACATAGGCGGGGAGCAGGCCTGGCTTGACGTGGCGTCCCTGCCGGGCACGCCCGACCTGGCGGTCATCTGCACGGCGGCCGCAAGGGTTCCCGGTATCGTCGCGGAACTGGGCAGGCGCGGCACGCGTGCGGCGATTGTCATGTCCGCAGGCCTGCGGCAGGCACGGGAGGAGGGCGGGACCTGGGAGAGCGCCATGCTCGACGCCGCACGGCCGCACCTGCTGCGCATCGCCGGGCCGAACTGCCTGGGCATCCTGGTGCCTGGAATAGGGCTGAACGCCACCTTCGCGCCCGGCAAGGCCTTGCCCGGCAACATCGCCTTCGTCACCCAATCGGGTGCGCTGGCCACGGCCATGCTCGACTGGGCCAACGGCCGGGGCATTGGGTTTTCGCATTTCATCTCGCTGGGCGATGTCGCCGACGTGGATTTCGGCGACGTGCTCGACTACCTCGGCAGCGACCCCGGAACCCGTGCCATCTTGATGTACATGGAGTCGGTCACGTCGGCCCGAAAGTTCATGTCGGCCGCGCGCGCCGCGGCGCGCAACAAACCGGTGATTGTCGTCAAGGGAGGGCGCGCGCCCGCTGGCGCACGCGCGGCCGCCTCGCATACCGGGGCGCTCGCCGGGTCGGACCTGGTGTTCGATGCGGCAGTGCGGCGCGCCGGCATGCTGCGCGTGGACACGCTGGAGGACCTGTTCGGCGCGGCCGAAACCCTGGCGCACAGGCAGGCCTGGCTTGGCGACAGGCTTGTCATCCTGACAAATGGCGGGGGCGCCGGCGTGCTGGCGGCCGATGCGCTGGCACTGGGCGGCGGCAAGCTGGCAGAACTCGCGCCAAATACGTTGGCCGCGCTCGACGCCTGCCTGCCTCCGGCCTGGTCCCATGGCAATCCCGTGGACATCGTGGGTGATGCGCCGGTGTCGCGTTACCAGGACGCGCTGCGCATCCTGCTGGCGGCGCCGGAAGTTGACGGCGTGCTGTTCATGCACGCACCCACGGCCATCGTGCCGGCGTCCGACATCGCTGCGGCCTGCCTGCCCTTGATCACGCGCCGCAAACCCGTGCTGTCATGCTGGCTGGGCGCGCCCTCGGTGGCGGCCGCCCGTGCCGCGTTTTCGGCCGCTGGCGTGCCATGCTTCGACACCCCGGAGCGGAGTGTCAAGGCGTGGCTGCAACTCGCGGCCTACGCCGACAACCAAGCGGCATTGCGCGAGTTGCYGGGCCTGGGCGGGCAGGCCGGCGCGACGGACACGCCGCGAGCGCGCGAAATACTTCAACAGGCCGCGGCCGCCGGTCAACGCTGGCTGGACGCCGTACAGGTCCAGCAGGTCCTGCAGGCTTATGGCATTGCCGCCTTGCCGGTCGAGCGGGCCCGGAACGCAAACGAGGCCGCGGCGCTCGCGCAGCGCATGGGTTTCCCGGTGGCCCTGAAGGTCATGTCCGCCGACGTCGTCCACAAGTCGGATGTCGGTGGTGTCGAGATCGGGCTAACCTCCGCCGATGAGGTGCGCGCGGCGGTGTCGCGCATGGGCGAAAGCCTGGCGCGGCGGGCGTCGCATGCGGCGCTGCAGGGCTTCGCCGTACAGCCCATGGCCGCCAGGCCCGGTGCGCTGGAGCTGATCGCGGGCATTGCCACCGACCCGGTGTTCGGGCCAGTGATCCTGTTCGGCGAGGGCGGGACGGCGGTCGAACTTCATGCGCGCCACGCCGTCGCCCTGGCGCCCGTCAACGACGCGCTCGCGAAGGACCTGGTATCGCGCGCCGGCATGGACACGCTGCTGGGCGGCTACCGGGGAGCCAAGCCGGCCGACACCACCGCTGTGCGCGACGTGCTCCAGAAGGTTTCACGGCTGGCGTGCGACCAGCCCCTGCTCGCCGAGCTCGACATCAATCCCTTGCTGGTGGACGAACACGGCGTATTGGCGCTGGATGCCCGTATAGGCCTTCGCGCCCCCGGCGCCGCGCCATTACCGCCCTCCGTCAGCCCTTACCCGGCGGAGCTCGAAACAGAGGTCAAGCTCAACCACATCAAGCTTTTGCTGCGACCTATCCGGCCCGAAGACGGCCGACGGCTGGCCGCTTTTTACGCGCGAGCCACCTCGGCCGACATGCGCCTGCGGTTCTTCATGTCGCGCCGCGAGGTGCCGCATTCGGAACTGGCCCGCTACAGCCAGATCGACTACGACCGCGAAATGACTTTGATCGCGGTGCCGGCACCGGCCGATGGCGAGCCGGAGATGGTGGGGGAAGTACGCGCCGTCTGCGACCCAGACAACGAACGCGCGGAGTTCGCGATCCAGGTCGCCGCACCGTGGCAGGGAAAAGGGCTTGGCCGAGTGCTCCTGGACAAGCTGCTCGGCTACCTGCGCGAGCACGGCACAAAGGAGGTGGCCGGGCAGTGCCTGCGCGAGAACGCCGCCATGGCAGCGCTGGCACGTTCGGCCGGCTTCGAAGTCGCCATCGACAACAGTTCAGACACTTTTTCAATGCGGCTCGCATTGAACCCATCCCCAACCGCGCCAACAGCGCCAGGAGTTATACGTGGGCTCACTAAAGCAAATACTTGCGCCGGTTGACGGCAGCCAGACTTCTGTCAAGGCGCTGGAGGCCGCGATTGAACTGGCGCGGCTGAACGGGGCCCGCCTGCGGCTGCTTTACGTGATCGATCAGCTCGATTACGTCAACGGCTTCGAGACGGCCAAGGCCTATTACGAACAGACGCTTCCCTTTATGCGCGCCGACGGGGAAAGGCTGTTGGCGCAGATGCGTAGCTTGGCCGAGGTAAAGGGCGTAGTGTGCGACAGCGTGCTGCTGGAATCAGGCGCCGATCGTCTTTGCGATGTGGTGGCGGAACACGCCCGGGAGGTCCGCGCCGACATGATCGTGCTGGGCTCGCACGGTCGCCGCGGCCTGAACCGCGTCCTGATGGGCAGCGACGCCGAACAGATCGTGCGACATGCACCTGTTCCGGTGCTGGTGGTGAGGGGTTGACGCCGGCTGCCCTGGCTCCCGGTTTTCCGTGACCTTGCGTGTGATACGGTGTTCAGTCGCCGCTGATGCGCATCACGACGCGGCCCTCTATCGCGCCGCCGCGCATGCGCTCCAGCACCTCATTGATATTGTCCAGCCGGTCTTCGGTAAAAGTGGTGCGCACCTTGCCTTCGCCGGGCCTTGCGTGAGCTGGGTCTACTGAATGAAGCTTCCAACCCTCTAAAGCTCATCTGAAATTCACTTCACGGAGCGACTTGTACTTCCGACTCCACGGCGTTCCATCATGTCCTGGCTCATGGTCTGAAGCGCTTCCCCTGTCAATAATGCATGCGCTGCCGGATAGGCCAAGTCGTTCTCGTCCGCCAGGTGTCTTTCGTAAAGCGCCCCAAAATGGGTTAATGCGGTAGTCTGTGTTGGTGTCAATGGATTCCAGTTTGCCGCCGAACTCTCAGCGATCATGTTTAGCACTTTGCGCGCCTCAGGCCACGCGGCCTCCATGGTCCGGTGGTCCAGTAACAAACGCTCAACCAACAGGCGCAAGCGAGGGTCCGGCCCTGCGAGCAACGGCGGGAACACATGCAGCTCTTCGTCCTGGTGATGCAGCGGTGCGGCAAGGTCAAAGTAACGCATCACGTCACGCGCCGCCTGGCGGGCCGAATCGTCGCGCCCGTGTTCAAGTAGGTGCTGCTGCAGGCGCGCCAGCAGCGCGAGCATGCGCTCCACCCGCTCGTGGCAGGCCGCCAGCATGTCGAAAGGCGCCTCGAACCCGGCGCCCGGTGCGCGCACACCGGGCAGGGACGCAGGCTGCGCAGCCCGGCGCGCCACGCCCATGTCAGCCGAACTGCACCGGTTGGCCCTGCGGGTCAAACGGAATAAAAGCGCCGATCTTGCCCTGCTTGATGGACTCAACCATGCGCTGCAACGGCTCCTCGGCGTCTTCGGTGGTCGGTGCACGGTTCACCGAGCCTGACATGGCTGCGGCAAACACCAGGCCCCAGTTGTGGCCGAACTGGCGGGACTCCTGCACCAGTGCGGCAAACGAGCTCAGTTCCTCCGGGCGCTTGTCCACACACATCAGCGGGACCAGCGCACCGCCCTGGCCGGCCTCAAACCGTGCGCGCTGCACCGGCGTGCTGTCCTCGGGCAGTTCGACACCAGTAAATACAAACAGCAGGCGCTGCGGCTCAGGTTGTGCGCGTGCGGCCTGCAGCAGGTCGTCAAAACTCAGAATATCCATCGCTTCATCCAGTCACAGGAATTAAAAAGGGTTCGCTGACGCTCACGCCGCTGCGGCGCCGGCAGAAAGGCTGCTTACAAAATCAGCCGGCACCGGCCTCAGGCGGGCAGGCTTGCGCGACTGGATCGTGCCGACGCTAACAAAACACAGGGCATGTTCGCCGCCCGTCAGGCCGAACAGCTGGCGCAACCCTTCGGACTTCAGTGCCTTGCCGCTGGTCAGTGACGAACCATACCCCAGGGCCGTGGCCATGAGCAGCATGTTCTGCACTGCACAGCCAGCCGAGACCACGCGTTCGGCCAGGTCGATCCCAGTATCACCACTCGCGCCATCAACCACCACCAGCATGAGCAAGGGAGCGCGATGCGCTTTTTCGCGCGCCTGCGCGACCTGCTCCGGGGTGGCCTCTGCGTCGCGCTCGACCAGCGCCGCGCCGAAGACTGCCGCCAGCCGTGCGCGCGCTTCTTGCGGCACCAGCACAAAACGCCAGGGAAGAAGCTGCCCGTGGTCGGGCGCCGTGGCGGCGGCACGCAGAATCATGTCGAGCTGCTTCGCATCGGGGCCGGGTGCCAGCAGCCGCTTCGGCAAAATGGTCTGGCGCGACTGCATGAGGGCTGCAGCCAGCTGCGCCGGATCAGCGTCAGCCGCGGCGACTGCGGGAGCTTGAACAGGAAAGGCAAGCAGGTTCATCAATTCTCTTTTAGCCAGGACGCCCGTCGGCGCGCAGGCGGCCGTACCAGTTGCCCAGGCGCATACCCCACACACCCATGACACCAGCCCACAACAGCACCGCCGCCAGCAGCAGCCATGCGGCAAAGGGGCTTTGCGCGGCCGCCCCAATGCGCAGCAAGGTCGCCGCCTGAAGCAGGAGGAAAAGGGACCATACCAGCCGGTCCGCTACCAGCGCGCGCCCGCTGTGGCCGCAGGACACGCGTGTCACCATGGCCAGCATCAGTGAGGCCAGGCAGCCCATGGTCAAAGCGTGCAGTGCGGCAAGCGCCAGAACGGGAGTGTCCTGCGCCAGGCCAAGCAGATGCGCCGCACCACCCAACACGAGGGCCAAGCCAAACCAGAGAAAGCCAATATGCAGCATGGCAAGCAGCCGGTTCTTCAGGCTTTGCATCACACCCCACACCACCGCCAACCAGATGAACACCCCCCCGGCGGCCAGCTCGAAAACACCGCGCAGCGCAGTCCAGGCCGTGCCAACGCCACCCTGCGGACTGCCATCCAGCTCGATCCATACCGCGGCCACCTCGACGGCAGCCACCGACAGCATGAACCACAACACCCAGAACGGCCGCCAGGCGTTGATGAAAGGCAAGGCACTGGAAGTGAAAAAAGGAATCATACGGTGCGCCACCGAGACATACACCACGACCACAAAACCCCACAAACCTGTGAGCACGCAGGCGCGCGCAACGGCAGGCGCCCCCAGCAACAGGCTGAGCGGAAGTGTCGCCAGCGCCATGCAGCCCACGATGCACGCATTGCCGATGGCACGCGCATGCACCTGGTCTTCAACCGCACTGCGCCCGAGCAATTGCCAGAACAGGGCGGTCATCCAGGTCAGGCCGACGGCCGATACAGCCATTCCGGCCAGGGCCGTCAGGCCATGCAGGTGCGCACCGGCGAGACACAACAGCCAGCCTGTCACCTGAAGCAGCAGAGGCGCCAGCAGTTGCCGGGGCGCAGGCGGGGCCACGCCCAGCCATTTGGGTCCGGCAGTAAAAAGAAAGCCCGAGAAGAAAAGCGGCAAAAACCCGAAGGTCATCACCGCGCCGTGCACCAGTGAAGGCGACAGCGCATAAGGCAGACTCAGCGCCGGGGTGACACGGTCCAGCTGCACCAGTGCCCACCAGGCGCCGGCAGTCACGAGAATCACCATGGCCAGGAAAAACCCCAGCCGGTGCGGAGCCAACAGCAGGTGGCCTGCCCGCCAACGGCGGTCTACGCTGGCGCGCTCCCTGACGGTCGGCTTGGCCGAATTCACCCGCAGGGCGATGACCGGGCGTTCGCTCATCCACACACTCCCAGATGGCCACACTGGGTGCAGTAGTCGCAGCCGTCCTTGCGGATCACGGCATGGGCACCGCATTCGCTGCACTTCTTGCCCGCCATCACCGGCGGCGCGAGCGCCATGTCGACATGGGTTTCCGGGACGCGTGCCGCGCCGGCAGCGCCGTGCCGGACGCGCCGCGCGATTATGTTCTGCACCGCATAGGCAATCGCTGCCACTTCCGAGTCGTGCCACAGCGGAACGTGTGTGCCGTCGGCCTTCTCGTAGGTTCCCAGCCGTACCGGGCCGCGGTCCCAGGCCACCTTACGCATGTCGCTAAGCGCACGCTCAAGAAAACCACCGCGCGCGGCCAGCGAAAGCATGCGCATGCTGGAAGTGATCCACTGCTGCGACTCGCCGCTCTGTCCCACGGGCATGAAAAATTCGATGGCACGCTCGACCGTGCCTTCGCCCAAGGCAGCCGGCACGGGTAGAAAGGACACCACGATATAAAGCGTCTTGCGCCCTTCCTGCGTCCAGTAATCCACCTTTTCCGCCACTGCGGACAAGGCTCCCTTGGGACGGCTTTCGATCACTGTGCGCATCGGGTCCACAGCGGGCGCAGCTGCCGGCATGGCTGCGGGGTCTGCATGGGTTTCCAGTACCGAACCGAGGATGGCGTTGGGCCGGTAGGTGGCAAGGCCTTTGAGCTTGGCGCGCCAGGCCTGCTGGTACAGGCCCTTGAAGTCTTCGTAGGCGTAGTCGGCCGGAACGTTGACGGTTTTGGAGATCGCCGTGTCCACAAAGGGCTGCACCGCTTCCATCATGCCGATGTGGCTGTCGGCCGACATCTCGAGCGCCGAGACAAAATAGCCGGGCAACCTGTCTACATCCCCGCCGAGTTCACGGTACAGGCGCCAGGCATGGTCTTCCACTGCGTACTCGGTGGTGCTACCGTCGGACTCGCGTTTCTTGCGCCGGTACATCCACGAGAACGGGGGCTCGATGCCGTTCGATGCGTTGTCGGCAAACGCCAGGCTGACCGTGCCAGTGGGTGCAATCGACAACAAATGGCTGTTGCGTATGCCGTTCGCGCGTATGGCCTGCTGCAAGGCCGTAGGAAGCCGGCTGGCAAAGGTGCCGGGAGCGAGGTAGCCCGCGGCGTCGAACTTCGGGAACACGCCTTTTTCCTTCGCGAGTGCCACCGAAGCAGCGTAGGCTGTATCGCGCATGCTCACAGCAATMCGCGCAGCCATCTCCCGGCCCTCAGGCGCGTCGTAGCGCAGGCAAAGCATGGCCAGCGTGTTGCCCAGACCCGTGAAACCGACGCCGATGCGGCGCTTGGCGGCGGCCTCGACCCGCTGCTGCGGCAAGGGCCAGAAGGTCACGTCCAGCACGTTATCGAGCGCGCGCACCTGGATCGCGACCGATTTTTCGAAAGCCTCGAAATCAAAGTCCGGCGCGCCGTTAAAGCCGAAGGGGTGGCGCACAAAACGTGTGAGGATGATGGGGCCGAGGTCGCAGCATCCATACGGAGGCAGCGGCTGCTCGCCGCAGGGATTGGTCGCCGCGATGTCTTCGCAATACCGCAGGTTGTTGTCCAGGTTGATGTGGTCCAGGAACAGGATGCCGGGCTCGGCGAAGTCGTAGGCCGAGCGCATCACGGTGTCCCACAACTCGCGTGCCGCTACCGTCTGGTAGACCCACAGGCCATCGGCACGCTGGAACGCACCCTGCTTCATCAACGGGGCGCCGGGTTTGGCCTTGTGCACCAGCTCCCAGGGCTGGTCTTCGGCGAGTGCGTGCATGAAGGTATCCGGCATGCCGACCGACACGTTGAAGTTGTTCCAGCGCCCAGGCGTGCGCTTGGCGGTGATGAACTCGTGCACATCCGGGTGATCKATGCGCAGCACACCCATCTGCGCGCCGCGCCGTGAACCCGCGCTCTCCACGGTGGAGCAAGACTGGTCAAAGACGTTGATGTAGCTGCAGGGGCCGGAGGCCATGGAAGCGGTGCCCTTGACCTCGGCGCCGCGCGGCCTGATGCGTGAAAAATCGTAACCCACGCCGCCACCGCGCCGCATGGTTTCGGCCGCTTCGCGCAGAGCCTCGTAGATGCCGGGGTGGCCGCCGTCGTCAACACCCTGGATGCAGTCACCCACGGGTTGCACAAAACAGTTGATCAGCGTGGCCTGGATGGAGGTGCCCGCTGCGCTCATGATGCGGCCTGCGCCGATCGCGCCCGCGTGCAGGTTCTCCAGGAACAACGCTTCGTGTTGGGCGCGCTCCGCCTCCGCTTCAACCGAAGCCAGAGCGCGCGCCACGCGCCGGTAGATATCTTCCATGCCCGTTTCGCCGGGCTTGAGGTATTTTTCCTTCAGCACGTCCTGGCTGATGGGCTGGGTGGCCGTCAGGTCCTGCGGCCGGCCGAATTGTTCGCGTTTCATGCTGGTGCTCCTGCTGGCCGAACTCCACCGAGCAGCCATTGCATTAATTCTTGCACTGAGCAGATTTGTTCGCCAAACGGCAGCCGGGCGGCACCACGGAAGAAAAGGCCTTTACGGACGTCGCCCTCAAAGGCATGGCCAAGCTGCTGGTCGATGCAGAACTGTCCCATGCCGGCCACGCCATCGCGCAGGCCGCAGTGGGCGAGGCAGTCGAACGACATGTTGCATTTGGCCTTGACATGGGCCGCCGCCTGGAGCCGGGGTTCCAGGCGCATGTATTTGTCCAGCCATGGCGTTCGCACAGCGCGGGCGGGCAAGCCGGCCACACTGATGAACTCCACCAGGTCTTCCGGTTTTGCCTCGGCCAGCACCTTCTTGAAGGCAGGATCGGCATCGCACTCCTTGGTGACGGCAAAGGCGGTGCCCAGTTGCACGGCAGAAGCGCCCAGGGCTTGCAGGCGCAGGATGTCGTCCCTGCAGTTGATGCCGCCAGCGGCAATCAGCGGAATCTCGCGTTCAATGCCGGCCGCTTTGAAGAATTCCAGCACCTGCGGAATGACCACTTCGAAATCGAAGCGTTTGTCATGCAGATCAGCAACTTTGGCGGCGCCCAGATGGCCACCCGCAAGGCCTGGGTGCTCAATCACGATGGCATCGGGCAGGCGCCCTTTTTTTTGCCACTTGCGCACCAGCAATTGCACGCCACGCGCGTCCGACAAAATGGGGATCAGCACAGCGTTGGGATAGTCTCGCGCCAGATCCGGCAAATCAAGCGGCAAACCGGCGCCGACCACCAGCGCATCGGCCCCGCTGGCCAGTGCCTGGCTCACATTGTCTTCGTAGGCGTTGAGTGCCTTCATGACATTCACGGCAATCAGGCCGCGGCCCTGTGCCAGCTGGCGGGCCAGGCGAATTTCCCGGTCAAGCGCCTCAAGATTGGCGGCATCGATCAAGGCACGGGCATCGGGCTCCTTGTCGAGGTGGCGTGTTTTGGCCATCAGATCAGGATGCAGGCGCCGCAAGTCCACAGACGACAGCGTGCCCACGCCGCCCAGGCGGGCCACCGTGCCAGCCAAGCCACCCGCGGAGACACATACGCCCATCCCGCCCTGCACCACCGGGATCAGCGCCTTGCCGCCGATGCGCCAGGGCCGAAGGCCCGAATCGTGGGCAAGTGCCTGCAACGCTGCTGCCGCCGTGATCGGATTAACGCTCGCCTTCGCGGCAAGGTCAATTGCTGATGATTTGTCCATCGTGCTCCACATAAGGTTGGTACGGGCCAGTGCCGCTGTCAAAGGCTATCGCGGCGGGTACAAAGCTTCCTTGTCTTAGATCAAAGACGTGGATTTCACCGTCCTCAATCACGTAATGCCACCCATGCAATGTCAATACGCCTTTTTCGACTTCGCGCCGCACCATGGGATAGGCCATCAGGCGCTCCAGTTGCAGCACCACAACGCGTTGTTCGGTGCGGCGCAGGGCCTCGGGGCTCGCGGTCACGGGCAGCAAGGCCTCGCTGGCCAGTTTGAGCCACGCTTGCAGGGCCACCGCTTCTTCGGGCACGCCTTCATAGGC
>NZ_JBFUBD010000051.1:0-17431 GCF_056405935.1 Polaromonas sp. P1_E3 | reverse complement strand
GCGAAACACAAAGCACAGGACGATGACCAGGCCGGTGCCCGTCAGTTCCACCGGAGGCACATTGAAAGCCAGGATGTAGCTGACCCCGAGCACCGTTCCGGGAATGGCAAACGTCAACAGGGCAGAGAATTCAAAGAGGGCCTTGCCCCTGAATTCCGTCCGCGCGAGCAACCACGCGATCAACAGGCCGATGCTGGCGCAAACAGGCGCTGCAATGGCCGAAAGCGTGATGGTGTTGAACAGGGAGGCCCAGGCGGTGCCCGCCCAAATGAGACCACGCTCTCCCCATTGCATGTCGAACGCAGTCCTGAAGTGCATCAGGGTCGGGGTGTAGTCGCGCCCCCAGACCTTCACAAACCCGCCCGCGAAGGCGAAGAGATAAACCACCATCGTGAAGGCCAACCAGGGGCCTGCAACCCAGGCGCACAGGCGGCGAACCAGCGGCGGCAACGCCATGGGGACGCCGGCATCGCCCTTGCCGGAGACAGTGGTGAAACTGGTTTTACCGAGGATGCGCCGCTGCACAAAAAAGACCGTCAATGCAAACGTCGTCAATACCAGGGCCAGGGCCGCAGCCATGCCMTGGTCCAGTGAAGCGCCCACAATGGCAAAGAAAATTTCCGTTGAAAGGACCGCATAACCGCTGCCCAGAATGATGGGATTGCCGAAATCCGAAATGCTTTCGATAAATCCGACCAGAAACGCGTTGGCCAGGCCAGGCGCCAGAAGCGGCAGTGTGACGGTCAGGAAGGTTTTCATCCGGCTGGCACGCAGGGTCTGCGCAGCCTCCTCCAGGGATGGGCTGATGCCTTGCACCACACCGCGCATGATCATGAAGGCAATGGGTGTGAACGCAAACAGCTGCGCCAGCCACACGCCAAATACCCCGTAGAACCAGCGCGTGGGCGCAACGCCGAAAGACCACTCCATCAGCTGGTTGACAATGCCGGCCCGGCCAAACAGGAGGATCAAACCAAGGCCCACGACAAACGGCGGCGTAATGATGGGAAGCATGGCCAGGGCATTCAACGGCTTTTGCAGCCGCTTGCCGGCGCTGCGCTCGGCGATGAGCGCGATCATGGTGCCCAGCACGGTCGTGCCGGCCGCGGTCAGTAGCGCCAGGTACAGGGTGTTCCAGGCCACGCCGCAATTGGTACCGCCGCCCAGGCAGCCGACGCCCCATACACGCGCTGTGCCAATACGCTCCCACACAGCCCCCAAGGAAATGCCTCCGTCTTCGGCATAGAAGGCAGCGGACAAAGACTTGGCGACCGGAAACACGACAAACAGGCACAGCAACGCCGCGCATCCCACCACCGCGGCGGCCACAAACACGTCGCCACGGAAATAGCCCAGGCGCGCGATACCCGACCCCAGCAACATGACAAGACAGACCAGGACCACAAAGCCGCCCCAGCCGATGCCAAACTGTCCCTGCGGGAGCGTGCCCAGAGCAGTATTGAGCCATTCATACGACCACCCCGTGGCTCCAATCGTGAAGCCGCTCACGCCAAGACCCAGCAGGCCGGCCACAGCGCCTGCCACAAGCACAGCGCCCTGGCGTCTGCTGGGTGGCATCAAGGCGCCACACCCCGCCACCAGCAGGCCCGCTATGCCCGTCCAGAGCCAGCCCCGGCCATGTATGGAAGCCTGCGCCAGGCCATTGGCCGTGACGGGCCCGGTAAAAAGCCCGGGCAAGGCCAGAAGCAACGAGCCGCTCTGGAGGTAATACCACGGCAGCGCCAGATAGGCGGCGAGGCCGATGAGCACCCAGGTGTAAATCGCCCGCTGGGTTCGTTCAGTGAATTGGACTGGCATAAGGATTGGCAAATTGGCTGGCAAAGTGATTGGCAAGGCGTCGAGCTGAGCGCAGCTCTTTGCGTTGAAGGCGTTCGAAGCGGCACAGCGCCGCAAGGCGCTGCAGGACGCGGTAGCAGACCTACTTAGGCTGGTTGAAGACCTTGCGTTCCCAGTTGAGGATCAGTTGCCGGCGAACCGCGGCTTGTCCGTATTTGGCATAGTCGTAATCAATCAGCTTGATTTTTTTGAAATCGGGAATACGGGGGTCCATGGGGGTTGCCTTGTTGGAGGGCAACTGGAACTGCTTGACCGCGGCGCCAAATTGCTGCGCGCCTGGCGTGAGGGCCCATTCGTAAAATTTCCTGGCATTCGCCAGATTGCGCGCGCCCTTGATGATGGACATGGAACCCACCTCGACACCGGTGCCATCAGCGGGCGTGACGGCATCCACCGGAAAGCCCTGCGCTTTTTCACCGGTGACATCATGCACAAAACTGATGGAAACCGACGCCTCGCCACGGGCGACCGCCTTGATGGGACCCACCCCCGAGCGTGGATAAGTGCTCACGTTTTTATGCAGCGCCGAGAGGTACTCGAACGCTTTTTCCTCGCCCATCATCTGTACCAGCGTGGCGATCATGGTGTAGGCCGTTCCGCTGGCACGCGGGTCGGCGACCAGGATTTCGCCTTTGTATTCGGGCTTGAGCAGGTCCGCCCAGACTTTGGGAGCCTGGAGTTTTCTTTTGGCCAGAAGTTCGGTGTTGTAGCCGAAGCCCAGTGGCCCGGAGTACACGCCGACGGTCTTGAAGCCCGACTGTTCTGCCTGTTTTTGCGCCCAGGCATGCAATTGGGGCAATGACGGAGACTTGTATTCCAGCGTCAGGTTCTGTTCCGCGGCGAGCATATGCGGATCGCCTGTGCCGCCAAACCAGAGGTCGGTCTTGGGGTTGGCGCGCTCGGCGGTGATCTGCGCCAGCGCTTCACCCGATCCTTTCAGCGTCATGTTGACCTTGATGCCGCTGGTCTTGCCAAAGGTCGTCTGCATCAGGTTGCACCAGTCTGCCTGGGCGGCGCAGATGATATTGACTTCTCCTTCCTGGGCAAAAGCCGGCAGTCCGAGGGCCAGCAGCAAGGGGGCTGCAAAAAGTGCTGTTTTTCTCACGTTAGTCTCCTGAAGGATGGGCGGTGAGGCCCGATTGAATACGTTCAATGTGTTGATGTGTTCAGTCAAAGGGCATCACCACACTCACCCCTTGCGCGCCCAGATGCACACTGACCGGTGAGCCCACCTGACGAGCCTGTGTCTCGCTTTGCACCAGGACCATCAAGGTCCCCAGCGCGGTCAGCACGTGGTATTCGGTGTGGCGCCCCATGTAGGCGTATGAGAGAACTTTTCCGGGCAGTCCTTCTCCGCTGGCGGGCGCCAGCTGCCAGGCATGCGGCCGCACCACGAGGCGGACTTTTCCCTGCCGCCGCGTCAGCCCCGGCGCGATGCGCAGGGGGCCAAGCTCAATCGCACCGGACGCATCAGCCTGGGCATCAAACATCACGGCATCTCCCATGAAGGCCGCAACGAATTCGCTGTGCGGCGTTTCATAGACCTCCTGCGGTGTGCCCACCTGCATGACCTGTCCTTCATGCATCACGACCACGGTGTCGCTGACCGCCATGGCTTCGCTGTGGTCATGCGTCACATACAGCACGGTCAGCCCCAGGTTTTGCTGAAGGGCGCGTATGTCTTCCCGGATCTGGCGCCGCAGTCCCGCGTCCAGGTTGGACAGCGGTTCATCCAGCATCAGCACCTTGGGCTGCAACGCAAGTGCCCGGGCCAGGGCCACACGCTGTTGCTGGCCGCCGGACAGAACGGCCGTGTTGCTCCCTGCGCTGGTCTGCAGCCCCACCATGCCCAGCGCAGCCCGCGCGCGCTCGTCACGCTCGCGCGGACGCAGTCCCAGCATGCGCAGCCCGTAACGCACGTTGTCCAGCACATTGAGATGCGGAAACAACGCATAGCTCTGGAACACCATGCTGATGGGGCGTTGATCCACACCCACGTCAGTCACATCCACCCCGTCGAGCAGGATCCGGCCGGAGGTAGGCCGCGCCAGTCCGGCCACCATCCGCAACAGGGTTGTCTTGCCGCAACCGGAGGGCCCCAGCAAGGTCGTCAGCTGCCTGGACGGAATGCGCAGATGGATATTGCACAGGGCACGGACCCCATTGGGAAAGGTCTTGCTGATGGACTGGAACTGGACGGCGCTACGCATGGGGTGTCTCCTGGGGCCACCGTACGACGGCATCCACCCCCACTACACGGTTGTCCTGCACACGGTTGAACAGGTCGACTCCGGCGTTCATCGACAGCGCGATCTGTCGGCAAATCGAGAGTCCCAGGCCGACGCCCGAGGCCCCGGACGACGACTGGAAAGGCTGAAACAGGCGGGCCTGGACCGCTTCATCCATGCCGCCACCGTTGTCCCAGATCAGCAGCTCGGTTTCGCTGGGCAATGCCCGAATCACCAGCCCCAGCGCGCCGCCCTTGGGCGTGTGCTGGATGGCGTTGGACATCAGGTTACGGATCAGTTCCCCCAGCAACCAGGGATCGGTGAGCAGGCGCACCGGAATGGCCTGCATCGAAAAGTCAAGCTTCTTGCGGGCCAGCAGGGGCGCAAATTCCATGACCACATCGCGTGCGGTTGTCGCCAGGTCCACCTCAACCCAATTGGCCCTGCGCACCAGTTGCTCCATCTTGGCCACAGACAGCAGCTGGCGGACCAGCTCGCTGGAGCGGTCCACAGTATTGAGCATCCTGGGCAGTGTTTCCCGAACATCCAGTTGCCCGGACATGGCGCCCTGCAGCTGGGTGCGCAGAACCGCAAAGGGGGTACGCAACTGGTGGGAGGCATCCGCCAGAAACTTCTTCTGCTGATCCAGCGATTCCTGCTGCTGCTGCATCAGCCAGTTGACCGCCTTGGCCAATTGCTGCAGCTCGAGGGGCTGTTGATCCGTGACCGGCTGCAGGTCTTGCGTGCGGCGGCTGTCGAGCTCTTGCCCCAACACCACAACGGGTTTGAAGGCCTGGTGCAAAACCCACCACAGGGCGGCGGCAAACGCCAATACCTTGAACAGCCACCAAAGTTCTGCAGACAACCCAAAGAGTGTTTGGGGATACGCCGCGCCCATCCAGTCCAGCAGGCACCAGACCAGCAACAGCGCCAGCGACCAGAACCAGACGAACAGCCGGATGGAGCGCCCTGCCCGCCATGGCCGCCAGAGCGTCCACGGTTTTCCCCGCAAAAGACCTGCTGTTTTCACAGCTGGTCCTGCCTTTCCGCCAGGGCGTCATCCATCAGGTAGTAGCCAACCCCCCGCAGGGTGACAAGGCTGGCTCCGGACCCGAGGATGCGTTTGCGTAACCGGTGCACCAGCACCTCAATGGCATCCGCACCGGCCGGGCCTTCGTCGCCAAAAACGGTATGGAGCAGGTCATCCTTGGCCACGGCCTTGCCGGGATGCATCATCAGCGCCTTGAGAAGGGCCAGTTCGCGCCCCGACATTTCAAGCGGCAGTGCGCCGCGAAATACCTGTCCGTTGTCCAGGTCCAGGCGCAAGGCGCCGCAGCGGAAATCTTCCACGCCCAGGCTGCGGCGCACCAGCGCCTTCAGGCGGGCCACCAGTTCTTCCACATCAAAAGGCTTGATGAGGTAGTCATCGGCGCCCGAGTTCAATCCAAGCACCCGATCCTCGACCGCAGTACGCGCCGTCATGACCAGCACGGGAAGCCGTGAACCTTCGTCCCTCAGGCGCTGCAGCAAATCCAGGCCATCCATGCCGGGCAGGCTCAGGTCCAGCAGCGCCGCGTCGAACGGGCGGTGCCTTGCCATCACGAGTGCCTCTTTCCCGTCGGCACAGCAAACGACATGGAACCCGCGGGCAACCAGCATGCGGCTCAGTGCGTCCACCAGGTTCAGGTCGTCTTCAACCAGCAGGATGTTCATGAAACGAATCATGCGGGAGGACGGACGGCTAAACCACCGAGGAAACGCCGACACCTGGTGAAAGCTCGGTGAAAGCTTGGGTTAAAGCGCCAACAATGCCGTGCGTCAACCTCCCGGGCAGCTTGCGCCATGGCTTTGAAGGGCATGTTCCGCCGCGCCGCTTGCTCTTGCGATACGGTGGGAAAATAAGCCGCCACCTGTTCCCGAACCCTGCCCCGCATGACCCCTGATTTTCTGGCTCCATCACCCGAGGTTGCCCGCCGGCTGATAGGCGCCACCCTGCTGGTTGGCGGTGTGGGTGGGCGCATCGTTGAGACGGAGGCGTACGACCGCGAGGATCCGGCCTCGCACAGTTTTTCCGGCCCGACGCCGCGCAATGCCGCCATGTTCGGCCCGCCCGCCCATACCTATGTCTACCGCTCTTACGGCATCCACTGGTGCCTGAACATTGTCTGCCGCGAGGAAGGCCACGGCGCAGGGGTGCTGATACGCGCCATCGAACCGATTGCCGGGCTGGACCGGATGCGCCAGCGGCGCGGGCTGGACGATGTGCGCCTGCTATGCGCCGGGCCCGGGCGCGTAGGCCAGGCGCTCGGAATCACGCGGGAGCACAACGGCCTGAGCATCGACCTGCCACCTTTTCAACTGCTGCCGGCGCCCAAGCGCCTGCCCATCGTCAGCGGACCACGCATTGGTATTTCAAAGGCCATGGACCAGCCCTGGCGCTTCGGGCTGGAGGGTTCGCGTTTTTTGAGCCGGCCTTTCCGTTAACCGGCACGCCTCAGGCCAACCTGCTCTAGCGGAAGCGGTAAGACACGGCGATAAACCCGGTGTCCTGCGTCCGTCGGCTGACGAAGGGACTGTTGTGGACCGAAGACCCCAGCCACTTGCGGCGCAGCTGCATTGTCAGCACCCAGGGATCACCCAGCGGCACATCAACCCCCAGACCCAGTGTGGGCGTTGTGGAGGCACCGGCGTTGTAGGCCGCAAAGCCGCTGGCAGCCGACTCGGCCGGTGTCACGCCGTAGAGGTAGTTGTTGTATTTGGCGCTGGCATGTTCGAGCCCCGCCTGCGGATAAAACGACCAGCTGCCAATCTTGAACTCCGCGGCATAGGTGGCTTCCAGCAGCGCGCCGTGCGACTTGTTGGCGTCTACAAAAGCGTTCACGAAGAAGCCGCCGTAAGGCGTTTCCTGGAAAGTCCCGATGCCCAGGGGGATGGGCCTCTTGCGGTCCTTCAGCCCCGACAGCGCGGCCGTATCGGCACGCCATCCGTCCTGGCTGATGCGGCCGGAAAATTCCAGGTACCCATAGCCCATGCTTGCAGTTTTGATGCCCAGCGTGTCGACGCGCGCAAAGAAGCGGCCATAGTCGGCATAGGCATAGGGCAGCAAGGCGGTGTCATTGCTTTTGCTGCGGATCACGCTTTGTGTGCCATATACCGCGCCGCCGATGTCGCCTGTCAGCTGGTATTTGAGCGGGGCGGGTTGTGCCTGCGCCCGGCCCGTCCATCCCGCCGTAGCCAGCGCCATGAAAACCGCGGCAAATGGCAAAGCCCGGAATCCGTGGAACACGGAAGAGAAACGTGAAGAGAAAGACGAAGCCCGGGTGAGACGTTTCATCGCATGCTTTCTTTCCGGAAATTGATGCGATCCAGTATAGGACCGGGAAGGAAAAACTCCGCCTCAGTCATGCGGATGCGTCGCGGGGCCGCGACACCTTCAAACCCGCAACATCAAGCCTGCAATACTCAGGCCGTGACCAGCCCCGTGCGGCGCACCCGGCGCACATTGAAGGCGCTGGCGATCAGCACCGCCTGCATCAGCGCCAGGCCCAGCAGCACGCCGCGGTAATAGCCGTGGTCCATCATCGCGCCAAAGATCAGCGGCGACACGGCCTGGCCAATGTCCAGGCCCGCATACACCACGCCGTAAACCCGGCCCGAGGCGTTCTCCGGGGTTGAGCGCTTGACCAGCAGGTCACGCGACGGCCCGGCGATGCCGGTGGCGAAGCCCATGACGCCGAACAGCACAGGCACAACCCACGCAGGGTAGCTGCCTGCGGCCAGCAGCACCGCCACGGCAGCCGCCGCACCAAACCCGATGCCCACAATGCGCTCGCAGCGTGCGGGATCCGATGCGAGAAAACCGCCGAACACCATGCCGCCTGCGCTGCACACCATATAAACCGTCAGGCAGATGGCCACCAGCGCGAGCGGCACGTTGTGCAGGTGGCGCGCCGCTTCCGGTGCAAAAGCCTGCACCACGCTGAGAACGATGGCATACCAGAAAAAGAAGGAAAAACACATCCAGACGGCCGGTATCTTCAGAAAGCCCAGGCTGCTGTCGGCCGCGGGCGCCCCCTTGACTGGCACCGCCATCGTGAGGGTGAGCTTGTCGCGGTTGATCACCAGCACCGCGAGCACGGCAAAAGCCAGCACACCCGCTGCGGCCAATGCCACGCGCCACGAATAGGCAAACGTCAGCGTCACCACCACTGCGGGGGCGAGCGCCCAGCCCAGGCTGCCGGTGATGCCGTGCACGCTGTAGGCATGGCCCAGGCGCGGCGCGCTGACCTTGCGGTTCAGCAGCGTGTAGTCCACCGGATGGAACACACCATTGCCGACACCGGCGATCACGGCAAAGCCTGCCAGCATCCAGTAACTGGTGCTGATGGAATAACCAAAGGCCGCCACGCCCAGCAGGCTCAGCCCGGCGAACAGGACGGGCCGCGGGCCGAAGCGGTCGACGACAAAACCGGAGAGCGCCTGCACCGCGCACGACACCACAAAAAAGACGGTCATCAGAAACCCCAGCTCCGCATAGCTGGCGCTGAACTCTTCCTTGAGCCAGGGGAACAGCGGCGCCAGCAGCAGCTGGCTGAAATGGCTGATCATGTGCGCCAGGCCCACCAGGCCGATCACGCTGGCGTCGGTGCGAAAAGGGACTGCGGCGGGCGCGTTCAGGGTCGTACTTGAAGTATTCATGGCGCTATCGTAGTATTGGCCAGGCCTTCTGAAATGCGACATAAAGCCATGTTTCATCGAATTTCGGACAAACCGCTTTGATGGCCTTCGCCCCACGATCACATCCAGATTCAGGTGAACAGAACCTCCCACCATGCCGCAACGTAAAGCCCCGCTCCATTTCGTGCCGGTGGGCGACACCGACAACTTCACTCCCACTCGCCATCGGCCGGTGCGTGTGCGGGCGCGGACACTGGAAGCTGATACGCATTTCAAACCCCATTCTCATGACTGGGCGCAGCTGGCCTACTGCTCCACGGGGGTGCTGCAGGTCACTGCTGAGCAGTCGGGCCATGCGGGCGGTGAAATTACCTACATCGTGCCGCCCTCCCGCGCGGTGTGGATCGCCCCTGGCGCGCAACATCATGTGACCGTGCTGGAGGCTGCCGAATTCCGAACGCTATACCTTGACGCAAGCGCGACCCCGAAGGGCTGGACCGGTTGCCGCGTATTGGTGGTGTCGCCGTTGCTGCGCGAGTCCATCCACGCGCTCGACGCGGAGCAGCCGCTACCGGCTGCCCGTGAACAACTTCTTTCCAGCCTGGTGCTGGACGAGCTCGCAGGCGCCGACACCCAGGCACTCGGCGTGCCCATGCCGCATCCGCACACCGGGGACAAGCGGCTGCGCGCCCTTTGTGAAGCCGTGCTGCGCGCGCCGTCAGAGCGGGCCACGCTGGCCGAATGGGCTGCAGGCACCGGTGCCAGCGAGCGCACGGTGGCCCGGCTTTTTCGCGACGAACTGGGCCTGAGCTACCAGCAATGGCGCCAGCAGGCCATCCTGGCCCACGCCCTGCCCCTGCTCACGCGCGGACAATCGGTCAGCGCCGTCGCGGCCGCCAGCGGCTATGCCAGCGACAGCGCCTTCACTGCGATGTTCAAGGCCGCCATGGGCCAGCCACCCAGCCATTTTCAAAGTAAAGACAGACTGTAAGGCAATGGGGATAAGCGCAAGCAGCTATCAAAACAGTAGCATCTTCAACTAGCCGATAGTGGACTCGCTCGCAACCTATAAATCCCCGGCCGCCTGCCAGAGGGTTCGCGGGCCGATGGAGGGAAGCCACAGGAGGAACTTCCGCCGGTGGCTTTCGAAAGGTTCACCCAGCGGCGACCGCGGATCCTCGCTCAGCGCGTAAGCCATGCCCTCGACAAACCATTGGGGTTTGAGCAGCAGATAGAGCGTGCCGAGACGCTCGGCCTGCAAATAGTGGATCAGCTCATGCCGAACGTAAAACGGCTTCCAGGCGCGCGGCCCCACCACCGTACCGAGAGTACCCAGCGTGACGGCAGAACGCCGACCCAGGCCGAAAGCGTCAGAACACGCCTGCGTTGCGCAAAAAATCATCTTCGGCACGCCATGGATCGCATTTACCTTGGCAGAAACGAAGGCCAGGCCTTCTGCATGCAGGCGGACGGCTTCCTCAAATCGTGCCTTGTCGTCGACGCACACGGCGGCGCTGAGGCATGAAACACCGGACAGCTCCGGCGCGATCACCCGCACGGGCCTGACAGCAAACCACGCAAACACAGGAACAAACACCAGCATCGCGAGCAGGCGGATTTTCAGGGAAGGAAGGCTCAGGCGCATACGGGACAAGTCAAGCGGCAGGTTTCAGGTATTCGACAGGCGTTGAGCAGGCAATCAGTTTTAGGAAGCCTGGACCAGATGTCAGATGCATGGAAGTTTAGGGCGCGTTCGGCAGTTGAAAGACATCCTGCCAATCGCCATGAAGAAATTAGCTGCTATCAAACAGAAGCATCAAGCACCCGCCGTAGGCCTCATCGCCATTTGCGCTGGCTGGGTATCATGCCTGATGGACTTTTTCAGCACAGCCGTGAATGCAAGGAAAAGATGGCCGCACGCAGCCGCTTCAATGGCCGTTGGGATGCTCGCGGCTACCTGTGTTGCGCATGCGCAGACGCCTGCCGGGCCGCACCCAACCCTGCTGCGCGAGCTGAACCGGGTACGGGAGGACGGTTGCGACGGGCGCGGCGCCAAGGTTTCCCTGCTGCGTGAAAACAGCGCGCTGTCGCGGGCGGCGCAGCTCATGGCCGGTGGCCGCACGATGGACGACGCGCTGAAAGCTGTCGATTACCGCGCGGTGCGGGCCGCGCAGATTGCCGTGCGCGGTGCGACCGGCCCTGCAGCGCTCGCGCGCAGGACCCTGGGCAAATCATGCAGCGCGGTAATGCACGCCGAGCTCGCTGAAGCCGGCTTCTACCAGCGCGGGGCGCAAACCTGGGTGGTGCTGGCTGCTCCGTTCTCGCCGCCTGCTGCGGCCCAGGCGGGCGATGTGCAGACGCGGGTGCTGGCGCTGGTCAACGAAGCGCGCGCCAGGCCACGCCGCTGTGGTGCGCAGGCTTTCGCGGCGGCGCGGCCGCTGCAGCTCAGCCCTCTCCTGCTCACCGTTGCCGGCGCGCATGCCGCCGACATGGCTCGCTACAGCTACTTCAGCCACACCGGGCGCGACGGCAGCGACGTGGCCAGCCGCGCCACACGCGCAGGCTACGGCTGGAAGGCCATTGGCGAGAACATCGCCGCAGGGCAAATGCAGGCCGACACTGCCGTGCAGGGCTGGCTGAACAGCCCCGGCCATTGCGCCAATATCATGGCGCCGGCGTATACCGAGATGGGCACGGCCTTCGCGGTCAACACCCAAAGCAGCGCCGGCATTTACTGGGTGYAGGTGTTTGGGGCGCCACGCTAGTCAGCCGCGCCCTGGGCCAGGGCGGAGCCGCTGTCAGCGTTTTTCAAACGCCGCGTTGAGGCGGCGCAGCAAGGGCTTGTTCAACTCGCGGGTATGCCGGTTCCAGCGCTCCATGGACCGCTGCAGCTCTATCTGCAGGCGCGCGCTGGTGGCGGTGTCTCCGTTCATCGCAGCCCAGATGGCATATTCGGCGCGGCTTTCAAAACTTCCGAAACGGTCCACGGCGGATTCAAACTCCGCTTTCGCGTCCACACCCCTGCCGGCGCCGCCCAGTGCCTGGGCCAGTAGCAGCGACACCAGMTCCGCACGAAAGGCTGGATCGGTCTTGCGGATGAATTCAAGGTGGGTGATCGCCTCGGCATAACGCTCGCAGGCGAAATAGGCTCTTGAGGCGCCCAGCCGGATTTCCAGGTCGGAGGCGAAGGGGCCCTTGAGGCATGCGTCGTAACTCTGCGCAGCCTCCAGCGCCTGGCCGGCTTCGAGCAGCGCGGAGGCCAGCCGCATCTGGTTCTGCGCGGTGGGCGTGTAGTCAAACGCGGCGTGCGCTTCCCGCAGCTCGCGCGTCGGGTCCAGTGTTTTTGCGGCTGCGGCCACGACCTTGCGCGCGCCACGCTCCAGCCGCGAGTCCGGCAGGTAGACCGCCAGGAAGTAAACGAGGCTGCCCAGCATGGGAAACGAAAACAGGATGATCAGCCAGTACATCTGCTGGCCGCTGCGCAAGGCATGGACGGCAAAGAACACCGCCACAATGAAATGAAGTCCCAATCCGACAAAAGGCATGGCCCACCCCTCCAGTTATTTTTGGGGGATTCTAAAGGCGCGGTGAGGAATGGGCCAGACCTTCAGTTACCCGAAGGAAGCGCCGTCCCGTCGCCGTCGCCGTCGCCGTCGCGATCAAAGAGGCGCAAGGCGAGCAGGCCGTGCCCCACGCTGGCGCCTGCCCGCACGGCCGCCGCAACCAGGACCACTTCCGCCAGCTCCTCGCGCGTCACGCCCAGTCGCCTGGCCGCGCGGGTGTGCACGTCCAGGCAATAGCCACATTGGGTGGTAAGCGCCACCGCCAGCGAAATCAGCTCGCGCACACGGGGCTCAAGATGGCCGCCTTCGCGCTTGGCCGCATGGTCAAACGCGAGGAAAGCCTGGGCCTCCACAGGCGCCAGCCGCACGAAGGCGGGCGCCAGTTGCAGGTCCTGGGCGGACTGGTAACTGGTGCTCATGGCTGGCCTTTGCTGCCCGCTGCCCTGCGGTTGCGGCGCTGCGCGATGGTTTCAAACAGGCCCACAAGCCAGCACATGGGGCAGCCGCGCATCAACAACAGCGCGCCCGCCAGGGGGAGCAGCGCCCACAGGGGATGCGCCTGGAAAACCAGAGCGGCACATACGAGCAAGGCCAGCGCGCCTATTCCGCGCAGTACATGCTGGATGATCGAGGTACTACAGAACATGGGCACCCCGGGTGGATGCGATCGCCATGGGCCGGCCGTTCATGGCGCGGCCCGGCGCACACGCGGCAAGATTTCGTTGCGGGAAAAACATCAGGAGCTCCTTGTCGGTGGTTGATACCGGCAAAGAGGCCCGCATTCAGCAAAAGGATTCAGGTTTCCTCAAAGAAATTTGAACGGCGCCGTCACCAGAACGCCAGCCCTTCAGGTCAAGCCTCAGATCAAGCGCTTGAGCAAGCCCATGACCTGGTCAAAGCGTTTTCCATAAGGCGGATAAAAGAGGTCGCCCCTCGCCCACTTTGACTGCACCAGCACCGGCTTTTGCTGCGTCAGCCGCAGGAAACCGGTTTCGCCGTGGTAGCTGCCCCAGCCGCTTTCACCCACGCCGCCGAAAGGAAGGTTCTCGTGGGCGATGTGCATCAGCGTGTCGTTTACCGTGACACCGCCACTCACTGTGCTGGCCAGCACGTGGTCGCGGGAACCGGTATCGGTGCCGAACCAGTACAGGGCCAGCGGCCTGGGCCGGGCGTTGACATAGCCGATCGCGTCATCAATTGATGCGTACGGAATCACCGGCAGGATGGGGCCGAAGATTTCCTCACTGAGCAATTTTGAACCAGCGGGTACATCAAACGCCAGCACCGGGGCCATCTGCCGCGACGCCGCGCCCACGCCTGATGCACCGGCCTGGAGGGTTTGCAGGCGTGCGCCCTCGGCTTCAGCCTGGGCCAGCAGCGCCTGCAGGCGTTCATGGTGGCGCGGGCTGATGATGGCGGCGTAGTCCGGGTTGCCGGCGATGGTGGGGAACAGCGTGGACACGGCGCGGGCAAAAGCTTCGCCAAACGCGCTTTCAGTGCCCTTGGGCAGCAACACATAGTCGGGTGCAATGCAGGTCTGGCCGGCGTTCAGCAGCTTGCCGTGCGCAATCTTGATGGCCGCCTTGTCGATGTCGCACGAGGCATCGATGATGCAGGGCGACTTGCCGCCCAGTTCCAGCGTGGTGGGCGTGAGGTTGGCGGCGGCTGCTTCGGCGACCTTGCGGCCCACGGCGGTGGAGCCTGTGAAAAACAGGTGGTCAAACGGCAGGCCGGCAAATTCAGCCGCGAGCGCGCCGTCGCCCTGCACCACGCAGAGCTCATCGGGTGCGAAGGATTTTTCAATCAGGGTGGCGAGCAAGGCGGAAGTTTTCGGCGTCAGCTCACTGGGCTTGAGCATGACGCGGTTCCCGGCCGCCAGCGCGGTGATGACCGGCCCGAGCGACAGCTGAACCGGGTAGTTCCACGGCGACACGACACCGACCACGCCCAGCGGCTGGCGCTGCAGGAAGGCCTGCGCGGGCTGCAGGTACAGCGGCGTGTGCACCTTCACGGGTTTCATCCACTTCGGCAAATGCCGGAGCGTGCTGGACAGCAGTGAGCGCAGCACAAAGATGTCGGCGATTTCGGTCAGCTGCGCCGAGCGCACGCCGAAGTCCGCGTTGACAGCCTGCGCCAGCGCATTGCCATGCTCGTCCAGCAGGGCGCGGATGCGCAGCAGGCGGTCCCGGCGCAGGGCCAGCGGTACTTCCGCCTGCGCGCGGCTGGCCTGGTGCTGGGCGTTAAACAGGGCGCGCAGGCCGGCAGTGTCAATGGCAGAAGCAATGGGTGGGGAGCTGGAGGTCATCGCTGGATGATAGGGACCGCCACAGCGGCCCGGTAGAGGTGCAACTCCAGCCGCGCTGCGGGTTGACCCTGAGGCCGCAGCCCCCATTTAAAAGCCTGGTGCAACTGACCTGACGGCCGGGCCGGCGCTTGTTCGCTACCGTGGCCGGCGGTCAAACCCTCCCTGAGGAAGGTTTTTCATGGAATACAAGGACTATTACAAGGCCATGGGCGTGGCGCGCGACGCCTCGCCTGACGAGATCAAAAAAGCCCATCGGAAGCTGGCGCGCAAATACCACCCCGACGTCAGCAAGGAAAAGAACGCCGAGGCGCGCTTCAAGGAAATTTCCGAAGCCTACGAGGTGCTGCGCGACCCTGAAAAGCGCGCGGCTTATGACAGGCTGGGTGCGAACTGGCAGGCGGGCCAGGAATTCCGGCCGCCGCCGGGATGGAAAGCGAGCGAGGAAGCCGGCGGCCATCCATTCTTTGGTGATACCGGGAGCTTCGACCACAGCGACTTCTTTGACGCCATCTTTCGCAGCATGGGCGCCGACATGGGAAGCGGCATGGGCCGCGCCCGTGGCAGCTTCGACATGGCCGGCGAGGACCAGCACGCGAAGATACAGATCTCCATCGAGGATTCGTACCAGGGCGCCACGCGAACGCTGCAGCTCAGTGAGCCCGGCAGGCGCGGCCAGCCACGCAGTATCGAATTCACCATTCCCAAAGGGATACGCGCCGGCCAGCACATCCGCCTGGCTGGCCAGGGCGCCCCTGGGGCCGGCACAGGTGGCGCCGGCGATTTGTACCTGGACGTGGAATTCCTGCCGCACCGCCTGTACCGGGCTGATGGGCGCGACATCTACATGGACCTGCCGGTTTCGCCGTGGGAAGCCGCGCTGGGCGCGGAAGTCGAAGCGCCTACGCCGACCGGCCGCGTGCGGGTCACGGTACCGGCTGGGTCCTCGGCGGGCCGCAAGCTGCGGCTCAAGGGCCGGGGCCTGCCCGGTAAAACACCGGGGGATTTTCATTTCGTGCTGCAGCTGGCGCTGCCGCCCGCCGCAAGCAAGGATGCCAAAAAAGCCTATGAGGACATGGCCGAAGCATTCAAGACATTCGATCCGCGTGCCTCCCTGGAATAGGGACACTGAAAAAGACGCGCAATGGCAGAATCGGTCGCCATGCCTGACACCCCCGCCCCCGCCCTTAAAGACATCTTTGATCGCGCACGCTATCGCCACATCGCGGCGGAGACCACCGCGGTTTACCCGCGTTTTGACGGCAAAAAGTTTCTGGCACTCGCACTGCCCGGCCTGGACGGCCTTTCGCTGATGCAGCGCTTGCGCCGCACCAGCGAATGCCTGCACGCCACATTGCCGGCCGACTACCCGAAAGCCATCGCCATCCTGCGCAAGCTGGCCCCGCGCATCAACAGCGGCTTCGTCACCCTGGTGCTGCCGGATTATGTGGGCTTGTATGGCCGCGATGACTTCGACACGTCCATGGAGGCGCTGAAATTTTTCACCGCCTTCGGCTCATCGGAGTTCGCCATCCGCGAGTTCATTCGCCAGGACCCTGCGCGCACGCTGGCCGTGATGAAGGCCTGGGCCAAAGACGAGAGTGAGCACGTGCGGCGCCTGGCCAGCGAAGGCAGCCGCCCTCGCCTGCCCTGGTCTTTCCGGCTGGATGCGCTGATGGCCGACCCTGAGCTTGCAGCGCCCATCCTGGAGTCCCTGAAGGCTGACAGCAGTCTCTATGTGCGCAAATCKGTGGCCAACCATCTCAACGACATCACCAAGCTGCACCCTGACTGGGTGCTGGGGCGCCTGAAGGGCTGGCCGCTGGACAACCCGCACACCGCGTGGATTGCCCGGCACGCGCTGCGCACACTGATCAAGCAGGGCGACAGGCAGGCGCTGGGCGTGATCGGCGCCGGTAAAAAGCCGGCCGTCGGCATCACCGGTTTGTCCATCACCCCGAAGAAGCTCACCCTGGGCGAGCGGATGGCGCTGTCCTTCACGCTGCAATCCACCTCGCGCCAAAGCCAGCGGCTGGTGGTGGACTATGCGGTGCACTACGTCAAGAAAGCAGGCAACAGCTCGGCCAAGGTGTTCAAGCTCAAGGAGCTGACGCTGGCTGCCGGCCAGAGCGTGCAGCTTTCACGCAGCCAGGTCGTGCGCGACTTCACCACCCGTGTTCATCACGCCGGCCGACATGCGGTGGACATCATGGTCAACGGGGAGCGCCTTGCGAGCGGGCATTTTGACCTGATAAAGGCCTGAAATGGCTGCAGCCCAATAAGGACAAGCGCAAGCAGCTATAAAATGTATAGCACCGAAATACAGCATTCTCACGCCGGGAGCTCGCTCTCCAGTTGCATGGCAGCAGGCTTTGTACAGTAGCTACCTGACGCCCTCCCGCCGCCCTTCCGATTCCGATACCAAGCAACAAGCACCAAGGACATGTTCATGCGCCCATTCACCCTCCAGCGATTCAGCCCCGCCTATTGCGCCCTCAGCCTGGTGCTGCTTCTGTCCGCCTGTGGAGGCGCCGGCGGTGAGGAGATCGGCGCGGTCGACACGGTTTTCAAGTTCATCGGCCCGGACCACAAAATTGTGGTCGAAGCCTATGACGACCCCAAGGTCAGCGGCGTCACCTGCTATGTGTCGCGCGCCAAGACAGGCGGCATCAAGGGGGCGTTCGGCGTGGCCGAAGACAAGGCCGAAGCCTCCATAGCCTGCCGGCAGACCAGCGTGATCAGTTTCCCGGCAGGCAAACCCATCGAGAAGCAGGAAGAAATGTTCAGCGAACGCATTTCACTGG
>NZ_JBFUBD010000050.1:0-18104 GCF_056405935.1 Polaromonas sp. P1_E3 | reverse complement strand
GGCACGAACATCGACCCTGCCAAGGTCTGGTCGGCCGCCATGAGCAACGAGAAACCGGGTGGGCATGGCGAGCGCTCTGTTGCCGTGGGAACCATTGATATGGCTGTATGGGATGCGGTCGCCAAGATCGAGGGCAAACCCCTGTTCCGCATGCTGGCTGAACGCCATGGGCGCGAGGCGAATCCCCGGGTCTTTGTCTACGCCGCCGGCGGTTATTACTACCCGGGAAAGGGTAACGAAGCGCTCTGCGCCGAGATGCGCAGCTACCTCGATCGCGGCTACAACGTCGTCAAGATGAAGATCGGTGGCGCTTCCATTAATGAAGACCGGGCGCGCATCGAGGCGGTGTTGAAGGAGATCGGTTCTGAGGCCCGGCTTGCGGTGGATGCGAACGGCCGTTTCGACCTGGAAACCGGCATTGCATACGCCAAGATGCTCCGCGAATTTCCGCTGTTCTGGTACGAAGAGATCGGGGACCCGCTCGACTACACCTTGCAGGCGGCGATTTCAGAGTTCTATCCCGGCCCTATGGCGACTGGCGAGAACCTGTTCTCACACCAGGATGCGCGCAACCTCCTGCGCCATGGCGGGATGCGCCCCGACCGTGACTGGCTGCAGTTCGACTGCGCGCTGTCTTATGGCCTTGTTGAATACCTGCGCACGCTTGAAGTGCTCAAGCAGTTCGGGTGGTCGCCTTCGCGCTGCATTCCCCACGGCGGGCACCAGATGTCCCTCAACATCGCTGCCGGCCTGGGCCTGGGTGGAAATGAAAGCTACCCCGACCTTTTCCAGCCCTACGGCGGCTTTCCCGATGGCGTGAAGGTGATCGACGGTCATGTGACCCTGCCTGAACTGCCCGGTATTGGTTTTGAAGGCAAGGCAGACCTTTACGCCCAGATGCAAGCCCTTTCCGCCTGATTCTTTAGCAACTTCAAAGGAGACAAAGCATGAAAAACAACAAGTTGGTGTTCAAACGGGTTCTTGTTTCGGCACTGCTGGGCCTCTCAGCCGTGCCGGCGGTTTGGGCTCAGTACCCGGACAAGCCGGTGACCTTGGTGGTGCCCTTCGCCGCCGGCGGGCCGAGCGACAAGATCGCCCGCGACCTGGCCGAAGCATTGCGCAAGCCGCTGGGCCAGACCGTTATCGTTGACAACACCGCCGGTGCCGGCGGGACCATTGGTGCGGCGCGCGTTGCGCGTGCCAAGGCCGACGGCTACACGCTGCTGGTGCATCACATCGGCCTTGCCACTGCGCCGGCCCTCTATAAAAAATTGCCCTATGACACCCTGAAGGACTTCGAGTACCTGGGCCTGATCAACGAAGCGCCTTCGGTACTGATTGGCCGCACGACACTCGCGGCCAACAACCTGGCCGAACTGCGCAAATGGATCGCAGAGTCCGACGGCCGTGTGAACCTGGCCAATGCGGGTGTCGGGTCGGCTTCGCACCTTTGCGGCTTGATGCTGCAGGGTGCGCTCAAGTCCAGGATGGTGGCGGTCCCCTACAAGGGAACCGCCCCGGCCATGACAGACCTGATAGGCGGGCAGGTAGACCTGATGTGTGAACAGGCGACCAACGCCGTGCCGCAAATCGAGGGTAAAAAAGTGAAGGTATACGGTATCAGCAGCAAAGAGCGCCTGAGCCTGCCCTCACTGGCGCAAACGCCGACACTGGCCGAGGCCGGCCTTCCAGACTTCAATGTCACGGTCTGGCATGGCGTGTATGCCCCGCAGGGCACGCCGCCAGAGGTTCTGGCCAGGCTGAACGCCGCAGTGCGTGAAGCCCTCAAGGACCCGGACCTGATCAAGCGTCAGGAAGCGCTGGGCTTGCGTCTTGTGACCGACTCCAGGCTCAGCGCAGCCGGCCACAAGGCGTATGTTCAGGCGGAAATGGTGCGCTGGGGAAAGGTGATCAAGGATTCAGGCGAGACGGCTGAGTAACTTGCCTGGCGTCACTCGACGTGACGCGCGGGCTGGCAGAGGAATGGTGCCTCGCAGATCGCACGTCAATGGCGGTGCCTAGGGCTTCGCGTGAGAAGCGTCCCTCAGCATCAACAGCGCCGCAAACGCCACCAACCCGAGCGCCGCTGAGAACCACAGCGCACCGCTGCCAAAACGGTCAATCGCCAGGCCAAACAGCCACGGCGCAGTTGCCTGCGCAAAGCGGGCTGGCACCATCAGCAGTCCCTGGCGTGCGCCGTAATCCCGTACGCCAAACAGCACCAGCGGCAGCGTGCCCTTGGCAATTGTCAGCACGCCATTGCCGGCGCCGTGCAGCACAGTGAACACCGCCCCTGCCGGGATGCCAAAAAACAGGAACACCATCGCGCCCAGCGTGTGCAGGCAGCCGGCCACCCGTGCTGACACCAGCGGGTGGATGTTGCGCAGCAGGCCGTATTCGAGCAGCCGGCCTGCGACCTGTGCAGGACCGACCAGCCCGGCAAAGACCAGCGCCGTAGCCAGTGGCACGCCGTGCGCCTGCAGCAGCCGGGGCAGGTGCGCGGCCATGGCGGTGCTGATGAACCAGGTGACGGCAAACACGAGTGCCAGCAGGAATGCCGTGCGGGTGGCGGTTGAGGAAGGAGATGAAGCGGTGGAGGCTGACGGTGTGGATGCGGCATGCGGCGTGGACACCTCGGGCTGGCCAGCACTCGGGTGAACTTCGGAAGGAAGGCCCGCTGTGGGCGGTGCCGGAAGCCGCCAGTTCAGTGGCAATCCGACCCCCAAATGCAGCGCGGCCCAAACCAGGCAGGTCGTGCGCCAGCCCCACTCCAGCTCCAGCCAGGTCGACAGGGGCCAGCCTACGGTGCTGGCGAAACCGGCAAACAGGGTGATGCCGGTGATGGCGCCGCGCGCATCCTTGCCGTACAGGTGCACCAGCGCGGCAAACGCTGCTTCATAAAGCCCCGCGGCCATGGCCACACCCATGATCACCCAACCGGCAAACAGGCCCACCGGCCCTTGGGCCAGGGCCAGCATGACCAGCCCGGCGGCAAAAATCAGGCTGTTTGCGGCGAGCACCGGCCTTCCACCATGCCGGTCAATGGCTTTGCCGGCGGCCGGGCCCAGCAATGCGGAGACCACCAGCGCTGCGRAAAACGCCGCAAACACTGTGGGGGTGCTGACGCCGAGGTCGCGTGCCATGGGCACGGCCAGAATCGCCGGCAGGTAGTAGCTGGAGGCCCAGGCCAGCGTTTGTGCGATGCCCAGCTGGACGATGGTGGCGGCGCGGCTTGTAGGGGTCACGGATGCAAGGGTACCAAGGAACGCTGCCTCTTATGGTGCAGCTTTGCGCAGCCGGCAATCCTCAAGGCAGGGTTGGCGCCTGCCGCACGCCCAGCGCGCGGTGCAGGGCCACGCCAGCCAGCGCGCCGGCGGTCTGCGCGAGCACAAAGCCGGGCGCGCTGGCCGGTGCGATACCGGCAAAGCTGTCCGAGAGCATGCGGCCCAGCACGGCTGCGGGGTTGGCGAATGAAGTGCTCGCGGTGAACCAGTATGCTGCGCCGATGTAGCACGCGACCAGCGCCGGCGCCTTGGGTGCCGGGGCGCGCAGCACCACCAGGATCAGCCCGGCCGTGGCCACCGCTTCGGCCAGCCACTGGCCTGCGCCGCTGCGAACCTTGCTGCTGAACTGCAGCACGCTCATGTCAAACATGGCGTGTGCCAGCCAGGCGCCGACTGCCGCACCCAGCAGCTGGGATGCTATAAAAAGAATAGCTGCTTGCGCGCGTCCTTCCTGGTCTGCAGTGCCTTTTGACCACATAACAAGGGTTACCAGGGGATTGAAGTGCGCGCCGCTCACCGGGCCAAGCACCTCAATCAACACGTACAGCGCAAAGACGGTGGCCAGGGTGTTCGCCAGCAGGGCGAGCCCCATGTTGCCGCCGCAAAGGCGCTCAGCCATGATGCCCGAGCCAATGACGGCGCAGAGCAGGGCGGCAGTGCCGGTGAATTCCGCGAGGAGCTGCCGCGCCAAAGGATTGGGAGCTTCATCCGCCGGGAGGTTTGTCGCCTGGCTCATGCGCGGGCTGCGGGGCGGGCGCCGACTTGCCGCACCGGATCACCGGCATGGTCCGGCGTAAAAACGTTGGCAGGCTTTTTTAGTGGCATGCGACTTTCCTCAGCAACATGCGCTGGGGACGCCGGCGCTGGCCGCTGCCAGCGGTGACGAAGCTGCGCGGCTATCTGCCAGCATAGGCGCGGTCGGGTTCTGGAGCTGTGCAATCAGCGGCAGGCTGCGCACGCCCATGAGGCCCATGATGACGACGGCACCCAACAAGAGAACGCCGAGCGTTTGGGGATCCCGCAGCACGGCACCCATGCGCCGCGCAACACCCGGCGTCTGCGGCATGGCCACCCTGGCTGCTGCGGGCGGGGCGCTGCAGCAGGCCGAAACCTCGGCCGGTGCGGGCGGGGCCTCGCTGAATACCGGGATGCTGTCCAGCGTGTGGAACTGCTCCCAGGCGATGCCTTGCGGGTCGGTCAGCCAGTATTTGTCGCTGCGGGCATAGCAGCAGGTGGTGGGGCCTTCGTCCAGCAGTGTCATATCGGCGCGGGCGGCGCTGGCTTTCAGGGCCAGCAGCTCTTCAGGCTTGTCAACCTGAATGCCCAGATGGTCCACGCCGGGCGCGCTTCCCCGGGTGGAGATGGCAAAGTTGACCGGTGGGTCGCTCAGCATCCATTTGGCATAGTCGGCCTCGGTGCGGGCAGGCTGCCGGTCGAACATCGCGGAATAAAAGGCGATGTTCTTTTCGAGGTCTTTCACATGGACGTGGACATGGAAGCGTTTCATGAGGCTCTCCTTGGGGGGTTGTGCTGGATTGGCTCTGCGCGTGATGGAGGAGGCGCGTCATCTGGCAGCGGCGTTCAGCAGTTGCTGCACTCGGCCTTGGTGGGCACCTCGCAAGCCCCGCCTTCACAGCAGTGCTCCGTCAGGTAGCCGAGCAGCGCATTCATTTGCCCGAAGTTGGCGCGGTAGATCAGGTTGCGCCCGCGTGCTTCGCTGCTGACAAGGCCGGCGTGCGAGAGCTCCTTGAGGTGAAAAGACAGCGCGCTGGGCGCCACGCCCAGTTGCTCGGCCATCGTGCCCGGCGTCAACCCGTCAGGCCCGGCGACCACGAGGGCGCGGAACGCACGCAGGMGCTGGGCTTGCGCCAGCGCTGCCAGAGCCTTTACGGCAGAACCTTCCTCAAGCGGCGGAAAATCAAGGTTTGGGATTAATGCTTCCATAATTCAAATATAATTGAAATATTGAATTGATGCAAGTAACCCCTTTTTCAGGAGTGAAACTTATGCCTTCCGCCGTCACGATTTATCACAACCCCCAATGCGGCACCTCGCGCAATGTGCTGGCACTGATCCGAAATGCCGGCATTGAACCCGAGATCATCGAATACCTGAAAGCGCCCCCGACGCGTGAGAAGCTGCGAGAGCTGGTTGCACAAATGGCGGTGCCGGTGCGAGAGGTGATCCGGGAAAAGGAAGCAGCCTATAAAGAGCTGGGCCTGGGCAACCTCACGCTGGCCGACGAAGCCTTGATCGACGCGATGCTTGCCCATCCCGTCCTGATAAACCGGCCCATTGTCATTACGCCGTTGGGCACGCGCCTGTGCCGGCCTTCGGAAGCGGTGCTGGACATCCTGCCCACGCCGCAGCGGGGTGCGTTCAGCAAGGAAGACGGCGAAAAAGTAGTCAATGACAACGGGGAGCGTGTGGCGGGCCGTTGAGCTTTCCGCCGCGGCGCAACGTCTTTGGACTGCTCAAGCGCTCTGCCAGCTGCCTCGTGTCCAGGGTCATGCATTGGCAGCGATGCCGTCTTTTCGGCTATTTCCGCTGTTTAACCGGTGCAATGGACACCAGATTTGACAAATGCAGTGCTTATAGGCCGAAGAATGCTGGTGCACCCGCGTTTCCTCACGCATAATCGGGAGGTACGGGTGCCAAGGCATTCGGACAGGTTAGTGATCGGTCAGTTTCGCGCGCTACGGCGGTACTTTTTAGGTTTGTTGTGCTTTCGGGACCCCATCGCTTTTGTTTTATGTATTTTTGAGGAGTCCCCATGGGCAATAAACTTTACGTCGGCAATCTGCCATACACGGTCCGCGACGAAGACCTGCAACAATCTTTCGGCCAATACGGCTCTGTCTCCAGCGCCAAAGTCATGATGGAACGCGACACCGGCCGCTCCAAAGGTTTTGGTTTTGTCGAAATGGGCAACGATGCCGAAGCACAAGCTGCAATTTCCGGCATGAACGGCCAGTCGCTCGGCGGCCGCAGCATCACCGTGAATGAAGCCCGTCCGATGGAAGCACGTCCTCCACGTAGCGGCGGCTTCGGCGGCGGCGGTGGTGGCGGCTACGGTGGTGGCGATCGCTCCGGCGGTGGCGGCTACGGCGGCGGCGGTGGTGGTCGCGGCGGCTACTAAGCCCTGCAGACCCGCTGTTCCGGCTTCGCGCCGGTAAACGCTGAAAAGGCTTCGAAACTTCGGTTTTGAAGCCTTTTTTCGTTGGGGGAAGGCCCGTTGTCAATGGTTTGTGACTTCAATCCCCCGCGGGCAAACTGCTTCAGGTTTCTTCAGTTTTCGCCATCCCAGACATTCGCATGGCTCTCGAAATCAGGCCGCTGTGGCCGCACCACGCAGAAGCGCTGGCCTGTTGGTGCTTCCATGACCCACCAGCGCTTGACCTGCGCGACGCGGTGGGCGCCCAGGCGCTCCAGGCGCTGGACTTCCGCCTCGATATCGTCAGTCTCAATATCAATATGCACACGGCTGGGGTGATTGACGGACTGCACCAGCACCGTCACTTCACCGGGCGGCGTGGCCAGCTGGCGGTAATTTGCATTGGCGGGATCCGTCAGCCGTTGGGCATCCCACCCCAGCGCTTTTGACCAGAAACCGGCAGCGGTATCCAGTTGATCGGTTTGGCAGTCAATCACAATCGTTGCAAGGCGGCTTTTGTGCATGGGTTTGTCCGGGTGATACCCGATCATTCGCAGCCGGGGCCAGCCGCCGTGTCGGGAAATTCCGGCTTGGGCTTTCAGCGGACACCTACAAATTCGGGCACGAGGCCTCAAGGCGCTGTCATCGTCCATGCAACCGTGCTTTGTGCGAGACCATGAGGCCACTTGCGCGCAATGGGCGCCCGGCCTTCACGCGCACAGGTGTTCGTGGCTTAATGCTTCGTTATGAAGATCCATAAGGTGCACGACGCCACACTTCTCATGCTGGGAGACAGTCCCCCGCCGAGCGGCTTCGATCTTTGCATTTATGAGGCGGAGGAGGGCGACGGATGGCAAGGCTTTGTTGCCGGGCGTGCAGGGTCGGGCAGCACAGAATTTCAATTGTCAAATGCCTTCGCGACCTACCAGGCCGCCCTGACCGGCTGGATGGAGTCCCACAGGAACCACGGCCAATATCCGCCCCCTGAGAATCTGGATGACATTCTGACGCGCCGGTGATGCGCTGCCCCGCGCGATGCAGCGCCACACGCACGCAAAATTACCGTGACCATGAACTGATTGCCCAGGGCCCAGCCCCGTTAAGCGGCAGGCCCGGCTGCCATTTACCTCGGAAGGGTGGTGCCGGCCGATGGCGGCAGAGCCTCGCGAAGACACCTTTCCAGGGCCAGGATGACGCGCCGGCGTGAACTCATGCCTTTGCGCAGAATGCCGATCTCGCGGTAGAAAGTCTTCTCACCCAGGGAAACGGCGCGCACACCCGGCGGCATGGGCAGATAGGCTTCCACCATCGGGACCAATGCCACACCCAGGCCTTCGGACACCAGATTCATCAGGCCGGTAATCTCGTCCAGCTCGATGGAGTCCTGCACCGCCAGCTTGTTTTCGCGCAGGAAGCGGGTCACCAGGCGTCCGCCGAAGGACGTTCTCTCATAGCGCAGAAAAGGCTGCGACTGGAGCAATGCGCGCCAGTCTCGCCCCCGGGTCTCCTTGCGCACGAGCAGCTTGAAGGGCTCATACATCAAGGTTTGCCAGGTCATCTCCGGCAGGATGCCGAACGGCGGCCGGATCATCACCGCCGCGTCGATTTCGGCGCTGTCGAGTTGGTCCATCAGTTTCATGGACACGCCTGGGGCGATATGGACAAGCATCCTGGGGCTCTCCTGTCTCAGCGCCGCCAGCGCACGCGGCAGCACCGACGATTGAACGGAAGCAATGGCACCGATTCGCAAGGTGCTGGCGAGCTCGCCTTCGCCGCCGGCATCGCCCAGGTTTGAGAACAGCGTGACAATTTCTTCGGCGCGCGCAAGCACGCGGGCGCCCGCTTCGTTGAGCACCGCGGAACGCCGCGTCCTGTCAAAAAGCTCCAGCCCGAGAGATTCTTCCAGTCGCTGGATCTGGCTGCTTACGGCTGACTGGGTCAACCCAATCTGGGCGCCGGCGGCAGAAAATCCTCCGTAGCGCACCACCGCAATCAGTGTTTTCAGCTCGGTAATCATGTTGATTCACCTTAATTCATCGAAATTATTGATTCTCAGGAAGAATATATATCGTTTTTCAAATTTCATTGATCGCCCTAAAGTCCGGCTTCCACGACTCAACGAGGCTTTCGATGACCACACAAAACGCAACTCCCGCGACCAGGGTTCTTCCGCCATTTCATCTGGCCTTCCCTGTCCACGACCTGGCTGTCGCGCGACAGTTCTATGGTGACCTCCTGGGATGCCCTGAAGGCCGTAGCTCTGGCGAATGGGTGGATTTCAACTTTTATGGCCACCAGATCGTGGCGCACCTCGCACCGGACGAATGCGGCCATCGCCACACCAGTGCTGTTGACGGCCACAACGTGCCGGTTCGCCACTTCGGTGCAATCCTGACCCTCGGCGAATGGAATGTCCTGGCGGACCGGCTGAAGGCTGCCGGCACAAAATTCGTCATCGAACCCTACGTCCGCTTCAAGGGCGAGCCCGGTGAGCAGGCCACCATGTTCTTCCTTGACCCATCAGGTAACGCCATCGAGTTCAAGGCTTTTGCCACGCTCGACAGCCTGTTTGCCAAGTGAGGAACACATGATGATGAAATGGATGACCTGTTCAGGGCTCGCCGCGACGTTCATGCTGGCAGGGGTTTCGGCCTGCGCGCAGCCAATCGACACGCTCAGGAAAATCAAGGAGGCCGCAGCCATTACGCTGGGTGTGCGGGAAGCCTCAGGCGCCATGTCGTATACGCTGGGCGCGGGTGAATACACGGGGTTTCATGTCGATGTCTGCAAAAGGGTGGTTGCAGACATCCAGAAGCAGCTGGGCCTGGCAAAGCTGGACGTACGCTTTCAGTCCGTGACTGCGCAAAACCGCATCCCGCTGGTCCAGAACGGCACAGTGGACCTGGAATGCGGCACCACCACCAATAACGCCGCGCGTCAGAAAGACGTTGCCTTTGCACCCACGCTTTATATTGAAGAAGTCCGGGTCGCCACCAAAACCAGGACCGGTATCACCAGCCTGTCCCAGCTTGCCAACAGGACTGTGTCCGCCACATCCGGCACCACGGCCGTCCAGCTCATTCGCAAGCATGAACGCGCGGCAGGCGTCGACTTCAAGGAGGTCTATGGCAAGGACAACAGCGAAGGCTTCCTGCTACTTGAAAATGACCGGGCCGAAGCATTCGTGGCGGACGGCCAGATCCTGGCCACCATGATTTCCCAGTCAAAACAGCCGAAAAACTATGTGGTGCTGAAAGAAGTCCTCAGCGTCGAGCCGATTGCCATCATGCTGCCAAAGGGTGATGCTGCCTTTAAACAGGCGGTGGACGCCAGCATCGCCAGAATGGCGAAAAGCGGGGACGTGGCAAAGCTCTATGACAAGTGGTTTGTCCAGCCCATACCACCGAACAGCACGCAGGTAGGCCTGCCCGCATCAGAGCTGACCAAGGCAGCATGGGCCAACCTGAGCGACAAGCCGCTGGAGGACTACGCCAGGAAGTAGGTACCCAGCGGGCAGGTCGTGCACTGGCGCGGCCTGCCCTGAAACACATCCGGCCCAAGATAATGGCCGCATCGAAATACACCGGGAAGAAATGACATGACCCACTTCAAGGAAGTCGCGCTCGCGCACGCCAGCCGCCTGATCAACCATGGGCCAACGGTTCTGGTGACCAGTGCGCACGGCACAGTGCGCAACCTGATGGCCGCCGCCTGGTCGATGCCCGTGGAGTTCACGCCGCCCCGTATTGCCATAGTGATCGACAAGAAAACGTATACGCGTGAACTCATCATGGCCAGCGGCGGGTTCGGCATATGCCTTCCATGTACGACCCTGGCCAGCTTGACGCACGCGGTAGGCAGCGAATCCGGCCGCACCGCCGACAAGTTTGCGCGGTACGGGCTGAAGGCCCGTACCGGGCCGGTGCTGGGCATGCCCTTGCTGGAAGACGGCTGCGCGGCGTGGCTGGAGTGCCGGCTGATCCGCGAGCCGCATACCGAGGACGCGTACGACACCTGCTTTGCCGAAGTAGTGGCCGCGGCCGCGGATGAACGTGTTTTCCGGCAGGGGCACTGGCGTTTTGGTGACGACAACCTCGATCTGCAGACGATCCACCATCTGGGAGGCGGCAACTTCGTGAGGCCGGGTGGAATGTTTCATGCCGGTGATGTGGTCCAGAAACCGTCTTGATCCGGCACCCGTCGGGAGTTGGTTTCATCCCACAACGCTCCGCAAATGACATGCGGGACAAAGCGGAGGCCTTACCATTGCGGGCATGAAAACAACCTATATCTTCGGCGCCATCCTGGCTTGCAGCGTTATCGGAACATTGGTCGGCGCCCGCGCGGCAAAGACGGGATTCCTGATCACATCAGGGCTGCTGTCCCTTTATGGCCTGTTCCGCCTTTTGGGTTGAACGTACCGGTATTTCCTGACCGGCGCGACACGAGCCTCCCCATTCCATGGCAACCAGCCGAAACCAGGGCAACCTGATCACTCGCCTCCTGCAGCGCGGCAGGGAAGAGCGCCTCGCCCAGGCGGCCGGCGGGCTCACTTTCACGATGGTGATGTCCATGGTGCCGCTGCTGGCGGTGAGCTTCGCGCTGTTCGCGCGCACGCCGGCGTTGCACGCCACCGGTGACGCGATTCGCGAGCATCTGTTGCGCGGCCTGTTGCCGGAGGGCATCGCCAAGACCGTGCTGAAGCACCTGGCGCAGTTTGCGGGMAACGCCAGCGGCCTCACGCTGGTGGGCTTTGCGGTGCTGTTCGTGTCGGCGCTGTCGCTGCTGCTGGGCATGGAAAACACGCTGAACCGCATCTGGCAGGTCAAAAAATCGCGGCCTGTGTTGCGCCGTTTGGGCCTCTATATCGGCATGCTGCTCACCGGCCCGGTGATCATCGGCGCGAGCCTGTGGGCCGCGTCCTATCTGGTGGCGGCCTCCAGCGGGCTCCTCAGTGCGCGGCCGGCCTGGGTGCCGCATGCGCTGAACCTGGCGCCCGCGATTTTGAGCGCCGCGGGTTTTGCCTGCCTGTTCCGTTTCGTGCCAAACACCGTTGTGCGGTGGAGCCACGCAATTACGGGTGGCCTGCTTGCGGGCATGGCGTTCGAGCTGGGCAAGTACGGTTTTGCGATTTACCTGGCCAACGTGCCCACCTACCGCACGATTTACGGTGCCTTCGCGCCGCTGCTGGCTTTTCTGGTGTGGGTGTATTACTCGTGGCTCGTCACGCTGGCCGCGGCGCTGGTCAGCGCCAACCTGCCGCGCGCCGGGGCGCAGCCGGCGCGGCGGTTGTCACGGGCCTGACCTGGCCTGCGTCGGCCAGGCCGTGTAGCCTCTTGCCATGGATTCCCTGATTGCCGCTTCCGCACGCGCACTGGCCGCCGGCGATGCGCTGGGCGCGCTCAAGCGCATTGCCCTGCGCGACGACCCTCCGGCGCTGGCCTTGCGCGGTATCGCCATGGCCCAGCTGGGCGAGCACCCGCGCGCGCGCGAGCTCCTGAAACGCGCCGCCCGCGGCTTTGGCGTGCATGAAGAACTGGCGCGGGCACGCTGCGTAGTGGCAGAAGCGGAGGTGGCAATGGCCATGCGCGATTTCGCCGGTTCCCCGCGCACGTTGGCGGCGGCAGCGGCCGCGCTGGAGGCCCATGCCGACACAGCCAATGCGCTGCAGGCGTGGCTCATCACGGCGCGGCGGCTGTTGCTGCTGGGCCGGCTTGATGAGGCCGCAGCGGTGCTGACGAAGCTGGATGCGCGAGGCCTGCCGCCCTCGCTGCGAGCCGTGGCCGAACTCACCGCAGCCGAGCTCGCCTTACGGTCGCTGCGCGTCGGCGATGCGCGTATGGCGTTGGCGCGCGCACACGCAGCGGCTGAACGCGCGCAGGTGCCGGCGCTCATGGCCGAAGTCACCGAAGCGCTCGCCGCGCTCGACAGACCCGCCGCCAGGCGCCTCACCGCCGGCGGAGAGCGAGCGCTGCGCCTCGATGAGGTTTCGGCCCTCCTGGCCTCGGACGCGTTGGTGATCGATGCCTGCCGCCGCGGCCTGGGCACCGGCGGCGAGTGGCGGCCGCTGGCGCGCCGGCCGGTGTTGTTCACGCTGGCACGTTCACTCGCCGAAGCATGGCCGGGTGACCTGAGCCGCGAAGCGCTGATCGCATCCGCCTTTCGCACCACACGCCCTGACGAAACGCACAGGGCGCGCCTGCGGGTGGAAATCGGCCGCCTGCGTGCGCTGGTCAAAACACTCGCAACCATTGAGGCCACCGAGCGCGGTTTTACCCTGAAGCCTCTGGCCGGGCGTGATGTGGCCGTGCTGGCCCCGCCCATTGATGGCGAGCAGGCCTCACTGGTGGCATTGCTTTCGGACGGTGCCGCCTGGTCCACATCGGCCCTGGCACTGGCCTTGGGCGCGAGCCAGCGCACCGTGCAGCGGGCCCTGGCTGATCTGGAAGCCGGCGCGCGGGTGCGCTCCATCGGGCGGGCACGGGCACAGCGCTGGCTGGCGCCGCCGCTGGCCGGATTCACGACGATCTTGTTACTCCCCGCTTCGCTGCCGATTGGATAGAGTTGACTCCATCGCACCAACGAATGGTGCAGCACAAGGAGCAACGATGAGCAGCAAGACACTCGAAAGCAAAGCCGAACCCAAGGCGCGCCCCGCCGAAATCGTGCGCGAATACAGCTTCCCCGGCGTCGATGACGTCGCGGGCGTCACCCACGACGGCCAGCGCGTCTGGGCCGCCACGGGCGCAAAAATCATCGCCTTCGATCCCGCCAGCGGCGAGCAAACGCGCGCACTGGAGTGCGCCGGTGACGCCGGCACCGCCTTTGACGGCAAACACCTCTACCAGATCGCGGAGGCGCGCATCGACAAGATAGACCCGGCTACCGGCAAGGTGGTGGCGACCATTCCGGCGCCCGGTAGCGGCAGCGACTCGGGCCTGACCTGGGCCGAAGGCAGCCTGTGGGTGGGCCAGTACCGTGACCGCCGGATTCACCAGGTTGACCCGAAGACCGGCGCCATCCAGCGCACGATTGAATCAAACCGCTTCGTCACCGGTGTGACCTGGGTGGACGGCGAGCTGTGGCACGGCACCTGGGAGGGCGACGACAGCGAAATCCGCCGCATCGACCCGAAGAGCGGCGCCGTGATCGAAAGGCTGGCCATGCCGCAAGGCACTGGCGTCAGCGGCCTGGAGTCTGACGGTGCGGACCTCTTTTATGCGGGCGGCGGCAAGAGCGGCAAAGTCCGCGCCGTCCGGCGGCCCAAGGCCGCATAGAACACCGCGCAAGGCATAGCCCTTGCGCTGGCAACCCCATTCGGTCACCGGACCGATCACAAGCGCACCTGTTACCAGCACGGGTCGGGCAGCGCATTGACCCCTGCAACGCAAACCAGCAAACGGCTCATCGAGCCAAGGAGAAAAAATCATGAAGCTTTACTACTCACCATCGGCCTGTTCTTTGTCGCCGCACATCGTGGCCCATGAGCTGGCCCTGCCCATTGAACTCGTGAAGGTCGACGTGGTCGCCAAGCGCACCGAGCATGGCGAGGACTTTCTGGCCATCAACCCCAAAGGCCTGGTGCCCGTGCTCCAGCTGGATGACGGCAGTGTGCTCACGGAAGGACCTGCTGTCGTGCAATACCTGGCAGACCTCAAGCCTGACGCGCAGTTGGCCCCCGCCAACGGCACCATGGCGCGGTACCGCCTGCAGGAGATGCTGGGCTACATCAATTCAGAGCTGCACCAGAGCTACATGCCGCTGTTCAACCCGGCCTGCAGCGATGAGGTCCGCAGCGCGCGCATGGCCTACCTTCGCAAACACTACGGCCTTCTGGACGCCGCACTCGGGCGCAAGCCATTCCTGCTGGGCGACCGTTTCACGGTGACGGACGCCTACCTGTTTGTCGTTACGCGATGGGCGGAATTCGTCAAGCTAGACCTGTCGAATTTCCCCAATGTGCTGGGGTTCCAGGCGCGCATCGCGGCCCGGCCCGCCGTGCAGGCCGCGATGCACCATGAACAACTCGCAAGCGCCTGAGCCCAACATCTGCCATTCATCCACCTCTGTCACTTACCAAGGAGAACACCATGAACACCACCACAAGCACCATCGTGTCCGAACCCTCCACCGTGAACCACGCCGTCGTGTCCCGAGACAAATGGCTGGCCGAGCGCAAGACGCTGCTGGCGCAGGAAAAGGAACTCACGCGCCTGCGCGACCGCATTGCCCGCGAGCGCCGCGCGCTGCCGTGGGTCCACGTCGATAAAAACTATGTCTTCGACACCCCCGAAGGAAAACGTTCGCTCAGCGATCTCTTTGAGGGGCGGCGTCAGCTGATGGTGCAGCACTTCATGTTCGGCCCCGGCTGGGAGCAGGGCTGCCCGAGCTGCTCCTTTATGGCCGACCATACCGATGGCATGGCGATTCATCTGGCGCACCGTGACATCACCTTTGTGGCGGTGTCGCGCGCCACGCTGCCCGAGATCGAGCGCTTTCGCCAGCGCATGGGCTGGCAGTTCAAGTGGGCGTCGTCGAACGGCAGCGACTTCAATTACGACTTCCACGTGAGCTTCACGCCGCAAGAGCGCGCCAAAGGCGATGTGCCGTACAACTACACCCTGCAGCATTTTCCCGCCGACGAAGCGCCCGGTATCAGCCTGTTCTACAAAGACAGCGAAGGTCAGGTGTTCCACACCTACTCAACTTACGGGCGGGGGGTGGAAGTCATGATTGGCACTTACCACATGCTCGACCTCGCACCCAAGGGCCGCGATGAGCGGGACGTGTTCTACAAGATGGAGTGGATGCGCCACCACGACCGCTACGAGTCCCAGGCGGTATTCACCCCTGCGCCTGCCGCTACCCCGACACCTGTCGCCGCCGCGTGCTGTAGCGGCAAGGCCTGACCGGATCGGATCGGGCGGATGCGGCGATCATGGAAAGCCTTTGGCCGTGGCTTGTCGTGGCAGGAGTCGGCGCCCTTCATGGTCTGAACCCCGCCAGCGGCTGGATCTGGGCCGGCGCCTGGGCTGTGCGCTCGGGCGGCCGGATGCATGTGCTGCGGGCCCTGGCGCCGATTGCAGTGGGACACCWTGCGTCGGTTGCGCTGGTGGCCGGCGCAGTGGTGTGGGGCCGCGGGATGGACCGTAGCTGGCTACAGGTGCTGGCGGGCGGGCTGTTCGCCGCCGCCGCGGTGGCCCACCTGTCGGGCCGTCTGCCCAAGGCGGCCTGCGCACCGGCAGGGCACGCCGGCTTGGCGCTCTGGTCCTTCATGATGTCGACCGCGCATGGGGCCGGCTTGATGCTGGTGCCGGCCCTGGTCCCGTTATGCGCCGCAGAGGCATCGGCTTTGGAATTCGCCGGATTGGGACCTCTTGCGCTGGCCCTGGCGGCGCTGGCAATCCATACCGCGGCCATGCTGATCACCACCGGCTTGGTCGCCACCGGAGTTTGCTGTGGGTTTGATGCAGGCAAGCAGTGGGCCGGGAGCCGCAAGCGTAGGCGGCCTGCAGTGCTGCGCTGACTGCTTCATGCCTCGATATTTGCTATGTTTTTAATAGCTGCTTGCGCCCGTATCTATTGGACTTGATGGCTATTTTGTGCCTGAAAACAAACCGGACAGGCGATTTTTGAGGTCCGGTGATGGCTTTTTCTCTTGTCGGAGCCCTTTCGGGCGGCCGGAAGGACCGTTTTGATGGTCATTTGAGCCTCCAGGCCAATAAGGACGGGCGCAAGAAGCTATCAAAAGAATAGCGACCGACGCCCGCGTGCAGACGCGCCGCTGCGGCGGGTGCAGCGCATTCGCTGAACTTTGCCCGTCCTGGAGCGCCGTGCGCAGCGCTAGCCAGCGCTATTTTTTGGCGGCGTTCCGTTTGCGGGTGGCTGCAGCTTTTTTGGCGGAGGCTGAGCGCTCTTCCGCGCTGCGGGAGGCTGCAGCAGCGCCGCCGAGGCGCCCGCCCTTGCGCGACGGGGCATGATTTTCTGCCTTGCCCCGGCCCGAGCCGGACTTCTTGCCGCCACCGGTTTCCTTGTTGACGGTGGCCCAGGCCCGGCGCTCGGCTTCTTCCTTGCCGACACCGCGGTCTTCGTAGCCTTCTTCAATGTGTTCAGCCTTGCGCTTTTGCTTGTCGCTGTAGGCAGATTTATCACCTCTTGGCATGTCGGTTCTCCTTGGCTGTGCGCGTGCCCGCGCTGCGTTGACGAGACTGCAACCGTATCGCAGGCGTTTACGTCCTGGAGCGCGCGGGATTCTCAAAAAAAGGTCGGCGATCTCCTACGGCCCTTCCGTTTGGGTGAGGCAAGCGAAATAGATGTTGATGTCACACAACTGCCATTGAACTGACACGAACGCGTCACCCCCCGCTCTCAGAATCACCGCATGACCAGCACGACGGAGTACCCGATGCGAGCGTATCCACACCAGAGCGGCCCGGCCTACGACGGACAAGGGCAGGGCGCCGGCCACACCCTGGGCGCCGGCATTCAGGATTTCAACCAGCAGTGCCTGCGCATCCTGCGCTGCACAGCACAGGCGCTGGCGAACAGCCCGGGCGGCTTGCGTTTCAAGGCGGGCACGCGGCCCTGGCTGGAAGGCCTTTCAAATGCGCGCCCCCCGATGCTGGCCCGCCGGTGATTGAGAGTCAAAGCCCCTTTTTTGGGGCTTTTTTACAGCAGGACGGAAGCACCGGATTGATGAACTGACGAGTTGATGGGTTGCCGAAGTTGTTGAGCCACACGGAAACAAGGAACAAGGAGTTAGCCATGAAAGAACTGCCCAATCCCACCTTTGCATTGTCGCCAGTCGCAATGCCACGGGGGTCACTTCATCAAAGCGGTCATGCTGTCATTCCCGCCGTTGTTCAAAGGCCTGCCGTGGGGAAAATCTCGGTCAGCTGGGCCCGGCACCAGGACGAGGTCCGGCAGGCGCAGCGCCTGAGGTACCAGGTGTTCGCGCTCGAAATGGGTGCGAATCTTTCGAAGGCATTGCCCGGCCACGACGTCGACCTCTTTGACGACTACTGTGAGCACCTGCTGGTGCGCGACGAAGCCAGCCAGGACGTCATCGGTACCTACCGCGTGCTGACACCGACACAGGCCAAACGCGTCGGCAGCACCTACAGCGACACCGAGTTCGACCTGACCCGCCTGCGCTCCCTGCGTGAGCGCATGGTCGAACTGGGCCGCAGCTGTGTGCATGCCGACCACCGCCACGGCGGTGTCATCCTGGCGCTGTGGGGCGCGCTGGCTGAATTCATGGCGCGCAACCAGCTCGACACCATGATCGGCTGCGCGAGCATCCCGATGCAGCACAACGGCGTCTCCAGTGGCCATGCGGCCGCCAGCATCTGGCGCCAGGTGCGCGAAACCCACCTGGCTGCGATTGAATACCGCGTGACGCCGCGCCTGGCGCTGCCGGTGGAAAAACTGGACGACACGCTGGACGTGGAGCCGCCCGCGCTGATCAAGGGTTATTTGCGCCTGGGTGCCAAGGTGCTGGGCGCCCCAGCCTGGGACCCGGACTTCAACTCGGCCGACCTGCCCATGATGATGCGCATTGCCGATTTGCCGCCGCGCTACCTCAAACATTTTTCCGGGAAGCCCGTGTCGGGCAACCCTTCGGAGGCCTGATGCGCAGCATGTTTGATGCCATGGGCGCGCTGGGC
>NZ_JBFUBD010000049.1:0-18222 GCF_056405935.1 Polaromonas sp. P1_E3 | reverse complement strand
GCCTACATCAATCCACGCAGTGCCGTACCCGAAGCAGGCAGGGAATTTTGCCGATGGCTCAAGGGATGGCTGAGAGACGCCGCCGGGAATGCGGCGGAAGGTCCATCGGCACAGGGTCAATAGCAGGCAGGCGAAGCGGCACTGCCTGCCATGTCTCCCGTGGCGAAACATCGCCATGGATCACTGCTGGGGCGCTACAAAAATACTAGCTGCTTGCGCCCATGCTGATTAGCTCTGCTGGACTTTTGCCGGTTTTTGTATCAAACTGTTCCATCGATTTCGCTGATCCCTCGCTGATCCCTCAACCCGCCCTGGAGCATCCATGCCCGTTATTGCAGTCGTCAACCGCAAGGGAGGCAGTGGCAAAAGCACGCTCGCCGCGCACGTGGCCGCGTGGTGCGCGCGCAATGGCAGCTCCGTCATGCTGGGCGATGTAGACCGCCAGCAGTCGGCGCGAAGCTGGCTCAAGCGCCGCGACGCCGCGCTGCCCGCCATCGCACCTTGGGCTGTTGACCAGAAAAACATGCTGCGCGTGCCCACCGGCATCACGCACGTGGTGCTCGACACGCCGGGGGGCATGCACGGTTTTGAGCTGGCGCGCGTGGTGATGTTCGCCGATGTCATCGTCATGCCGGTCTGCAATTCGATATTTGACCGCGAATCGGCCGCACAGTGCCACGCCGAGTTGATGGCGATGCCGCGCGTGGCCAGTGGCCGCTGCAAGCTTGCCACGGTGGGCATGCGCATCGACGGACGCACCAGCGCGGCCAAAACGTTGCAGGCGTGGTCTGAAAGCCTCGGCATGCCCTTCCTGGGCGCCCTGCGTGAAACCCAGCTGTATGTACGCAGCCTGGAGCGCGGCATGACGATATTTGACCTGCCGGCCAGCGCTGCGGCGCAAGACCTGCAGCAGTGGCAACCGATCCTGCAGTGGCTGCGGCCCACGCTGTATCCGCCGCAAGCGGCCAACGACGCGCCAGAAAAAGGGCATGCCGCGGCACCGGCCAAAGCGCCGGTCCGGGCGATCGCGCCCCTGCCTTCGACCGCCGCAACGCTGGGTGCCCGCCCGCTCAACCCACCTCCCGCTGCCAAAGCCGCGTCTGCGCGCTTGGGCAGCTCATTGCCTAACAGCCTCATGCCCGCGCAGGAATCCCTGGTGCATGGGGCGCGCATGTCCTCACAAAGCACCGCACGCGCGGTCGGCAAGCCTGTGCAGATCAGCACGGCGCCAGCCTTGTCGCGCAATGTGAATTCTCCGGACGGCATGCAGATTCCGCATTTCCTCAAGCGCGGCACCTGAGCCACCCTCCCTGCCGGCGCACGGCGTCACGAAGGCGCCAGTTCCTTGCGCACTTCGTGCGCGGCCCGCACCATATTGCCTAGCGCCGCTTCGGTTTCCGGCCAGCCCCGCGTTTTCAGCCCGCAGTCGGGGTTGATCCAGAGGTTTTCCGCCGGGATCACGCTGGCGGCCTTTCGCAGCAGGCGCACCATGGCGTCCACGCTGGGAACGCGTGGCGAATGGATGTCATACACACCGGGCCCGATTTCATTGGGATAACTAAAACTGCCAAAGCCGCGCAGCAGTTCCATATCGGAGCGGCTGGTCTCGATGGTGATCACGTCGGCATCCATCGCGGAGATTTCCGGCAGGATGTCGTTGAATTCGGCATAGCACATGTGGGTGTGGATCTGCGTCGCGTCGCGAACGCCCGAAGCACTGATGCGAAAAGCCCGGGTGGCGGCCCGCAGGTAGGCGGCCCAGCTCACACGGCGCAGCGGCAGCCCTTCGCGAATGGCCGGCTCGTCGATCTGGATGATGCCGATGCCGGCTTTCTCAAGGTCCGCCACCTCGTCGCGGATGGCCCAGGCAATCTGCTCGCAGGTCAGACTGCGCGGCTGGTCGTCGCGTACAAAAGACCATTGCAGGATGGTGACCGGACCGGTCAGCATGCCTTTCATCGGCAACCTCGTCAGGCTCTGCGCATAGGCCGTCCATTCGACCGTCATGGGTGCAGGCCTGGCCACATCGCCGAAGATCACGGGCGGCTTGACGCAGCGCGAGCCGTAAGACTGCACCCAGCCGTTGGCGGTAAAGGCAAATCCATCAAGCTGCTCGCCAAAGTACTCGACCATGTCGTTGCGCTCCGCTTCGCCGTGCACCAGGACATCCAGGCCCAGCGCCTCCTGCTTGCGCACCGCCAGCGCGATCTCACCCTTCATTTTTTCACGGTAGCCCGCCGCATCGAGTTCGCCGCGTTTGAACGCTGCGCGCGCGGCGCGAATCTCCGCAGTCTGTGGGAAGGAGCCGATGGTGGTAGTGGGCAGCGTCGGAAGCGCAAAGCGCACACGCTGCAGGGTTTGACGCGCCGGAAATGGCGAGCTGCGGCAATCGTCACCCGCCACACTGCGCGCAAGACGCAGCGCCACATCGGCCCGGTGCACGCGGGGACTGCGGCGGCGCGTCRCAACGGCTGCGCGGGCGGAAGCAAGTTCCCTGGCAACCCCAGACGCCTCTCCCATAAACACCGCGCGCAACATGCGCAGCTCGCCCAGTTTTTCCACCGCAAACGCAAGCCAGGCGCGCAGCTCCTCATCCAGCGCGCTCTCGGCGGCAAGACTGAAGGGCACGTGCAGCAGCGAGCAGGAGGGCGCGATCCAGAGCTCCCCCTGGTGCCTGGCGGCCACCGCGCGCAGCTTCGCCAGCGCCGCATCGGGATCTGTGCGCCAGATGTTGCGGCCGTCGACAATACCCACCGACAGCACCTTGTGTGCGGGCAGCCAGTCGGCCACACCCACCAGTTCCTCGGGTGCACGCACGGCATCGACATGCAAGCCCGCCACCGGTAGCTGGCAAGCCAGCCTCAGGTTGTCGGCCAGCGGGGAAAAATAGGTGGCCAGCAGCAGCCGGGGTGCATTGCGGGCGAGCTGCGAATAGCTGCGCTCAAAGGCGTAGCGCCACTGCTCGGGCAAATCCAGGCCCAGGATAGGCTCGTCGATCTGCACCCACTCCACACCTTGCGCCTTCAGCCGCCCGAGAATCTGCGCATACACCGGCAGCAGTTTGTCGAGCAGGCTGAAGCGGTCAAAGCCGGGCTCTTCGCCGCCTGTCTTTTMCTTGCCAAGCCACAAAAAGCTCAGTGGTCCAAGCAGCACCGCCTTGACCCGGTGGCCGGCATCCTTGGCTTGCGCCACTTCATCGAAGAGGCGCTCTGAAGCAAGGCTGAATTGTGTGGCCGCACCGAACTCGGGCACCAGGTAGTGGTAATTGGTGTCAAACCACTTGGTCATTTCCAGCGCGAAGCTGCCGCCGCCAGTCTTGCTCTGTGCACAGCTGCAGTCCGTACCGTGGGGGTGGTCACCGCCGGTGTTCACACCTCGCGCCATCGCAAAGTAACGGCTCAATGCAGCTTCCTGGCCGGTAAAACCAAAGCGCGCCGGCTCGCAACCCAGCATCTGGAGGTGATTGGCCACGTGGTCGTAAAAAGCGAAGTCGCCTACCGTGACAAAGTCCAGCCCGGCTTCTTTCTGCACGGCCCAGTGCTGCTCGCGCAGGCCGGCGCCGACAGCTTCCAGTGCAGCCAGGTCAATCTCGCCGCGCCAGTGTTTTTCAAGCGCAAATTTCAGTTCCCGGTTCGCGCCCATGCGCGGAAAACCCAGGGTATGTGTGTGGACCATGTCAGTTATCTCCCAATGCAAATCACAGAAGAACGCATCGTCGGCCAGATTCAACTATTATTCAAACGAAAGATATTGCCATTCAACATGAAAATAATTGATTCTTTGATTGATCTGCTGATCGATCTGCAGGGAACTAACGATGAGCCTGTCCATCCTTGAACTGCGCCACTTGCGCACGCTGACCGCCCTGCGCGACAGCGGCAGCCTCGTGCGGGCGGCGCAGTTGCTCAACCTCACGCAGTCGGCGCTCTCGCACCAGGTCAAGCTGCTGGAAGACCGTTACGCCACGCCGCTGTTCGAGCGCAAGTCCGTCCCCCCGCAGTTCAGCACCACGGGCCTCAGGCTGCTGGCGCTCGCAGATGCCGTGCTGCCGCAAGTGGAGGAAGCCGAGCGGGATGTGGCACGGCTGGCGACGGGGCGTTCGGGCCAGCTGCGCATCGCGGTCGAATGCCACACCTGTTTTGACTGGCTGATGCCGGCCATGGACTCATTTCGCATCCGCTGGCCCGAGGTGGAGCTGGACATTGTTTCGGGCTTTCACCCTGACCCGATTGCACTCGTGCTGCAGGACCGCGCCGACATCGCCATCGTCTCGGAAGAAGACGCCAGCGAAGCCGTGGACTTCCACCCGCTGTTCCGCTTTGAAATCATGGCGCTGCTGGCGAACGGGCACCCGCTGACCGCAAAAGCGCACCTCACGGCCAGGGACTTTGCCAACCAGACCCTGATCACCTACCCGGTACCCGACGAAATGCTGGACGTGGTGCGCCAGGTGCTGGAGCCGGCCGGCGTCAAGCCCGCGCGCCGTACCACAGAGCTGACGATTGCCATGCTGCAACTGGTGGCCAGTGGCCGCGGTATCGCCGCCTTGCCCAAATGGGCGGTGCAAAGTTACCTTGACCGGGGTTACGTGACCGCAAGGCCGGTTGGCAAGAAAGGCCTGACAGGGCACCTGTATGTTGCGTGCACGCAAGCCACGTCAGGCCGGCCCTGGCTGGAAGACTTTGTGGCGATCACACGGGAAAGCTGCTTTTTGACGCTCAGCGAGATTGAACTTCTTTGAGAAAAAGGGCCCGTAGCGCTTTATAGATGCGCGCAAGCAGCTATTAAATTCATAGCATACCGGGAACAGGCGGGGAGCCGCTCCCTCTACTCAACCGCAGATCGAGTACACGCGGCAGGGCGTCTCAGCGGCGGCTCTGGCGCAGCTGGGCCAGCCGTTCAGCCATCGCATCGATGTCCAGCGCGTCTGCGGCATTGGCAAGGTAGGTTTCCAGATCCGCAATGGCCCGCTCGGGCTCGCCATGCGCGGCCCACGCCAGGCCGCGGTCGCGGTATTCGGTCCACGCTTCGGGTTGCAGAACGATCAGGCGGTCCTGCACGGGAATGAGGCGCTGCCAGTCTTCCTGCGTCTTGTGGATTTCCTTGAGGTTGCGCAGCATGCGGCTGATGATTTCGCGCGGCGGCGCCGATTGAAGATACAGGCCCATCGGCACCTCGAACTCTTCGTCCGCATTGCTGCGTTGCCGGAAGGGCTCCAGCCGCTCGGACAACTCTTCGCGGCTGAGTGACTGGCCGCTGAAGGGATCAATCACGACCTGGCCCTTGGGCAGGTTGACCTTGACCATGAAATGCCCGGGAAAAGCCACACCGCGGGCATTGAGGCCCAAGCCCAGGGCCAGCTCAAGCCACAGCACCGCCAGCGTGATGGGAATGCCGCGGCGTGTGCGCAGCACGGCATTCAGGTAGCTGTTGTCAGGGTCGTAGTAATCGTTGACGTTGCCGCCGAAGTTCAGGTCATGGAAGAAAAACTGGTTCAGTGCGCGCAGGCGCTGAAGCGCGGGAGCATCGGCAGGCAGACGGCGCTTGAGGCGTGCCAGCAGCTGGTCGACGTCGCCCAGCACCTGCTGGACGTCAAGGTCGGGGTATTCGTCCTGCGCCAGGCTGACGGCGGCTTCCAGCAGGGGAAAATGCTCGTCGCTTTCCACAAGGCTGGAGAAATACTGCAATGGAGACGGTACGGTCAGATTTAATTGCATACCCTACTGTCTCATAAACCGACGCAAAAAGGGAATCAAGGAATGCCCTTGAACAGTCAGAAAAAGGCGACAGCTCAATGTTTCAGGAGCTTTCGCACCTTCAGGCCCGACGCCCATAGCGCTATAAAATAAATAGCGCCCGATGCAAGCAGGACAAGCGCCAGCAGCCCTATTCTCTCCATGTACTGGCCCTTCAGGCCGACCCAGTTCACGGCCCCGGCAGCCCACAGCAGGAAAACCGCCAGCAGCGCACTCGCACCCACCACCTGTGCCGAAAACAGGCCCCAACCGGGTGCCGGCGTGTAGCTGCCGCGCCGCTTGAGCCCCCACAACAACCACAGCGCGTTGATGAGCGCACCGATACCGATGGCCAGCGCCAGCCCGGCGTGTTGCAAAAACGGCACCAGCGCCAGATTGAGCAGCTGCGTCACCACCAGTACCACCACCGCAATGCGCACCGGCGTCTTGATGTCCTGGCTGGCATAAAAACCTGGCGCCAGCACCTTGATGGCCACCAGTCCCAGCAAGCCCGCGCCGTAGCCCATCAAGGCCGTGGTGGTCTGCTGCACGTCGCGGTCGGTAAAAGCACCATAGTGATAAAGCGTGGCCACCAGCGGCTGGGCAAACGTCATCAGGGCCACCGCGCAGGGAACGGCCAGCAGCACCACGATGCGCAGGCCCCAGTCCAGCATGGCCGAATATCGCGCCGCATCGCCGGCGGCTTTGGCGGCCGAAAGCTGCGGCATCAGCACAACGCCGATGGCCACACCCAGCATCGCGGTCGGAAACTCCATCAGGCGGTCGGCATAGGTGAGCCAGCTGACGCTGCCGGGCGTGAGGTGCGAGGCGATCTGCGTATTGATAAGAAGCGAAATCTGCGCCACGCTGACACCCAGCAAGGCCGGCACCATGAGCCGGGTGATGTTCTGGGTGGCCGGGTCAGCCCAGGCCGCCTTGATCGCGGAAGGGTTCCAGCCGATGCGCGGCAGCAGCCCCAGCCGGAACAGCGCCGGCACCTGCACCGCCAGCTGGAGGATGCCGCCCACCATCACGCCGCCGCCCAGGGCGTACACCGGCTCAATCCCGTGGGCCTTGAACCAGGGGGCGCCCAGCCAGGCCGCCAGAATCATGGAAAGGTTGAGCAGTACCGGCGTGGCGGCCGGCACGGCAAACCGGCGCCAGGTGTTGAGCACGCCCGAGGACAGCGCCACCAGCGACATGAAGCCGATGTAGGGGAACATCCAGCGCGTCATGAACACGGCAGCTTCAAAGCCGCGCGCCTCCTGCTTCAGGCCGCTGGCCATGGCCCAGACCAGCACAGGCGCCGCGGCTACCCCGGCCACGCAGGTCAACAGCAACGCCCAGGCCAGCAGGGTAGCAACCCGGTCAATCAGGATTTTGGTGTCAGCGTCGCCGTTTTGGGCCTTGCTGGCAGCCAGCACCGGCACAAAAGCCTGGCTGAAAGCCCCCTCGGCAAACAGCCGCCGGAACAGGTTCGGAATGCGAAAAGCCACATTGAAGGCATCCGTCATGGCGCTGGCGCCAAAAGTCGAGGCAATCAGCAGTTCCCGCACCAGGCCGGTGATTCGGGAGACCAGGGTCAGAAGGGAGACGGTGGAGGCGGATTTGAATAGTGACACCCCGAGGAGTTTATAGCCCCGAGGTCACCACGCCCGGCAACGCCAGGCTTGCTCGGGAAAATCAGCCGGGAACACCCGGTTTTATGCACAAAATAGCCTGAAACCCTTATAGGACGAGCGCAAGCAGCTACTGATTTCATAGCAAAATGTTGCGCAAACCTCTTTCACCAGCATGAGCCGTGGAGCCGGCTTCGCCGGGCCACAGGCGGGCGGCCCCCTTGGGGGGCAGGGAATTACACGCAGTGAATGACCGTGGGGGCTATAATCGTGGGCTTTGCTGCAACATCCACAGACTCCTCCCCAGGATTAAAGGAATTTATATATGGCTACCGCCAAACCCAAGAAAAAGAACCCCCGCCTCGCGTCGGGCCGCAAACGCGTCCGCCAGGACGTCAAACTCAACGCTGCGAACACCTCGCTGCGCTCCAAATACCGCACCGCTGTGAAAAACGTCGAAAAAGCCGTTGCAGCCGGTGACAAAGACAAAGCCAAGGACCTGTTCGCCAAGGCCCAAAGCATTGTGGACACGGTTGCCGACAAGGGCATCTTCCACAAGAACAAGGCAGCGCGCGACAAGAGCCGCCTGTCCGCCAAGGTGAAAGCCCTGGCACTGGCCCCCGCAAAGGCCGCCTAAGCAATTAGGCAAATCGCCCGGACGGCATGCTCCTCACGGAAATACCGTCCGCCGTTTTGTAGGGTGCGCTGCAGCAAAGCAAAAAAGCCGTCGAAAGACGGCTTTTTTGTTGGCGCTTCGAAAACCTCAGTCTTTGCGCGGAGGGTCCGGAATTAAACAGGCTTCGGCCACCTGTAAATCGTTGTCTTTGGCAAAGTTGATGGCGAAGTCCCAGGCCATGGGCTCGGCCTCGCGCAGTTCCGAATTGACGACCACACACTTCACACCGTTGATGACGGTGGGCACGCACCAGGGGGAGTAGGTCAGGTGGCTGCCGGGCTGCGGGCCGCCCGGGCGGAAATGACTCATCACACCGCACAACCTGTCGGCCCAGTCGCTGGGCCGGAAGGTTTTGCCGTCGCGGGTAATACCCTGGATGAAGACTTCTTTGGCGGTGTTGGAGACCATCGGATGGAGGGTTTTTGCGCTGTCTGACGTGGGAAAGGGATCGTATTCGCCCCCATGCTGCACCGCACAACAATTCTATCGTATTTGTGACTCTTATATAAGACTTGCCGGGCAATTTTCAATGATGGGGACGCCCGGAGAAGCGCCGGGCGGAACCTGCATTGCAGTGATGCAGGATCGTCACAAAAGCCCGCAAACTCTGCGCCTAAAATCACTTCAGGCCCGCATCACCCGCTGCGGGCCTCCGATTTTCAGCCCTGTTACAGCCCTCGTTCCGGAGTCCTCCATGACCGCAGCCCTGCCCAAGCACATCGAAGCCGCCTCCCCTCACGTGATGAACACCTACGGCCGCCTGCCCATTGCGCTGGACCACGGCCAGGGTTGCCGCGTCTGGGACGTCAACGGCAAGGCCTACCTCGACGCGCTGGGCGGCATCGCCGTCAATACCCTGGGCCACAACCATCCCAAGCTGGTGCCCGCCCTGCAGGACCAGATCGCCAAGCTCATCCACAGCTCCAATTACTACCATGTGCCTTTGCAGGAAACCCTGGCGGCCAAATTGGTGGAACTGTCGGGCCTCGAAAACGTGTTTTTCTGCTCCACTGGCTTGGAGGCCAATGAAGCCGCGCTCAAGCTGGCGCGCAAGTTCGGCCACGACAAAGGCATTGAGCGTCCCGAAATCGTGGTTTACGAAAAAGCTTTCCACGGCCGCAGCATCGCCACGCTGAGCGCCACCGGCAACCCCAAGGTGCAGGCCGGCTTCGGCCCCCTGGTCGAAGGTTTCATCCGCGTGCCGCTGAACAACATCGAGGCGCTGAAAACCGCCACCGCCAGCAACCCCAACGTGGTCGCCGTGTTCTTTGAAGCCATCCAGGGCGAAGGCGGCATCAACAGCATGAAGGACGAGTACCTGCGCGACGTGCGCGCGCTGTGCGACGAGCGCGACTGGTTGCTGATGATCGACGAAGTGCAATGCGGCATGGGCCGCACCGGCAAATGGTTTGCCCACCAGTGGGCCGGCATCAAGCCCGACGTGATGCCGCTGGCCAAGGGTTTGGGCTCTGGCGTGCCGATTGGTGCAGTCGTTGCCGGCCCCAAAGCCGCGCATATTTTTGGCCCCGGTAACCACGGCACCACGTTTGGCGGCAACCCGCTGGCCATGCGCGCCGGCGTGGAAACCCTGCGCATCATGGAAGAAGAAGGCCTGCTGGCCAATGCCGTGAAGGTGGGTGATCACCTGCGCGCGGCGCTGGCCCGCGAACTTGCCGGTGAAAAAGGTTTGAAAGAAATCCGCGGCCGGGGCCTGATGCTGGGCATTGAATTGACGGTGCCTTGCGGCGAGCTGCTCGCCCGTGCCGCCGAAAACGGCCTGCTGCTGAGCGTGACCGCCGACACCGTGATCCGCATGGTGCCTTCGCTCATCATGACCACGGCCGAGGCCGACGAAGCGGTGGCCATTCTGGTTCCGCTGATCAAACAGCTGCTGAAAGAGAAGAACGCGTGACCACTGCGACCCCCTCTACCCCCGCCCCGGTTCGGCACTACCTGCAGTTCAGCGACCTGAACGCGGCTGAGTACGCTTACCTGTTTGAGCGCGCGGCCATCATCAAAAAGAAATTCAAGACCTACGAAAAACACCAGCCGCTGGTCGACCGCACACTGGCCATGATTTTCGAGAAAGCTTCGACCCGCACGCGCGTGAGCTTTGAAGCCGGCATGTACCAGCTGGGCGGCAGCGTGGTGCACCTGACCACTGGCGACAGCCAGCTGGGCCGGGCCGAGCCGATCGAAGACAGCGCCAAGGTCATCAGCCGCATGGTCGACCTGGTGATGATCCGCACCTTTGAACAAACCAAGATCGATCGCTTCGCGGAGCATTCGCGCGTGCCGGTCATCAATGGCCTGACCAACGAATTCCATCCCTGCCAGATCCTGGCCGACATCTTCACCTACATCGAGCATCGCGGCTCCATCAAGGGCAAGACCGTGGCCTGGGTGGGCGACGGCAACAACATGGCCAATACCTGGCTGCAGGCCAGCGAAATCCTCGGCTTCAAGGTGCATGTGAGCACGCCAGGCGGCTACGAAGTCGACCAGTCCATCGCCGGCATCCGTTCGGCCGAAAGCTACAAGGTCTTCAAGGACCCGATGCAGGCCTGCGCAGGCGCCGATCTCGTCACCACCGATGTGTGGACCAGCATGGGCTATGAAGCCGAGAATGAAGCGCGCAAAAAAGCGTTTGCCGACTGGTGCGTGGACACCGAGATGATGAAGGCCGCCAAGCCCGACGCCCTCTTTATGCACTGCCTGCCAGCCCACCGCGGCGAAGAGGTCGAAGCCGACGTGATCGACGGCCCRCAGTCTGTGGTCTGGGATGAGGCTGAAAACAGGATGCACGCACAAAAGGCACTCATGGAGTTCCTTTTGCTTGGGCAGCTCGCGTAACACGCGAGTGCAGGCGCAGAGCGCCGGTAGCCTGTTTCGGTGCAGGCTCATGTGCGCAAAGCGCACGTGAAGCGACCGCAGGCCGCGTGCGTGCGTTGGTGCCGCCTATATCGGCCAAAAGCCGCCCATCGCCGCCGGGACTGACGCGCATTTCGATCATCCTTCTTTCATCGCCGCAGGGCCAGATGACCGCCTGTGATCGGCTCAGGGCAACAAATCTGACCGACGAATGCAGGCAAACCGGCCTCAATCATTCCATGGTGATTTTTGCGGTCTTCACAATATCGCGGTACAGCGCAGCCTGAGGGCCGACGAACGCACGAAGTTCCCGCCCCGTCATCGGGGCGACCGTGATGCCGCCTTCCGCCAGCTTCGTGCGCACGTCGGGCTGTGCGAGCGCTTCCAGCAATGCCTTTTCATAAGCGGCCACGATAGAGGGGGCGGTTCCCGCTTTCAGAAACAGGCCTTGCCAGAGCGGGAGCGAAATCCCGTTGAAGCCCTCTTCCTCGCCAATGCGCCTGACATTCGGCAGTTGCGGGACGCGGGCACTGTCCGACACCGACAAGGCCTTGATCTTGCCCTCCCTGAGAAAGGGCATGGCCGTCGACATGACCAGCACCGCGCTGTCCACCTGGCCACCCACAAGATCATTCACGATCTGGGCACCACCACGGTAGGGGATATGCAGCATTTCCACGTTCGACCGCTTGTTGATGAGCGAGCCGTAGAGATGCTGCATCGTCGCAATTCCGGGCGTTGCGTAATTGAAATTGTCTTTCCCGCTTTTTCGCAGCGCGCCCGCCAGGTCGGAAAGCGTTGCATGGGGCGAACCCGCGGGGACCGCGAATACCAGGGGCACCGTGGTCATTCTGCCAACCGGCAGAAGGTCTTTCTCCCAATCAAGCCGGGTTTTCGGATTGACCATGGGCACAAGCACGGTGTCTGTGCCTCCCATGTAGATGAGGTTACCGTCAGCAGGCGCATTGAGCACCTTTTGCGCGGCAATCATGCCGCTGGCGCCCGCAACGTTCTCGACGATGACCTGGCGCCCCAGGCGCTTTGACAGCTCGGCACCCACAACCCGGGCGACCAGGTCGGCACTGCCGCCGGCAGAGTAACCGACGATCAGCGATACAGGCTTGTCCGATTGTGCGCGGCCAATGCCCGGTAATAACGCGCTGGCGCCCAGCAAGGCCAGCTGCTTCAACAGCCTGCGGCGTCCGGCCCGCTGGCAAGCAAAAAGATCTTCCATGACGTGTCTCCATGTTTTATATACCCACCGAATGCAGGTGAGAATATTGTATTTATATTTATTGTAACTTGTACTGTTTTTTATTTTTTCCATATAAAACATAGAATTACATAAATACAATATGTATCAATCTAAATTTAATAGCGCTCCCCGACAGGTTTGCCGCGTCATAACCCAAGCCCTCCCATGAATACCAGTATGTTTGAATCATTTATTACCCGCCACTGGTTCAGCGGCGAAGCCAAGCGCATCTGGAGCGACAGGGCCACCTTGCAGACATGGCTCGATGTCGAAGCAGCACTGGCTCATGCCCAGGCCGAGCTCGGCGTCATTCCCGCCGAGGCTGCGCAAACCATCGGCAAGAAAGCCGATGCCCGGCTCTTCGATCTGGAGCGCCTGTCCAGGGACATTGCGTTTGCACAACATCCACTTGTTCCCGTCCTCTCCCAGTTCGAAGCGCTGTGTGGCGACCCGGCAGCAGGCTATATCCATTGGGGGGCGACGACGCAGAACATCTTCGATACCGCAAGTTCACTGCAGATGCATGAGACACACCATTTGTTGACGGGTCATCTGGATGGAGCCATCACCGCACTTGGCAGGCTGGCGCAGGAACACCGGGCAACGGCAATGGCTGGCCGCACACACGGCCAACACGCATTGCCGATGACGTTCGGTTTCAAGCTGGCCGGCTGGATTGACGAACTGGATCGGGACCGGGACCGCTTGACGCGGCGCCTGGCGTCGTCGTTCGTCGCGTGCATGGGCGGTGCGATAGGCACTTTCGCGGCGATGGGCGACAAGGGCCGCGCCGTGGAGGCCCGCATGGCTGAGCGGCTCGGGTTGACGCCGGCCGGACTGCCAAGCCGCTCGTCCTACGACCGCGTATGCGACTACATTTCGGCACTGGGATTGCTTGCAGGTACTGCGCAGAAAATCGCGCAAGACGTCGTATTCCTGCAGCGCACGGAAATCGGGGAGGTTGCGGAAGCGTTTCATATGGGCAAGGTAGGCAGCTCGACCATGGCGCAAAAACGCAATCCTTCCACCGCGCTGCTGCTGGTCAGCCTTGCGCGCATGATGCGGATTCGGGTACCTGCGGCCCTTGAAGCCATGGTGCGCATGGACGAAGGCGATTCGTCGGCAACCAACGTGGCCGACACCCTGCTTCCAGAAATCGCCATCATCTCGGCGTCCATTGGCGAAACCCTTGCCAGGCTGGCAAAGGGCCTCACGGTAAACGCCGAGGCGATGCGGCACAATCTTGAACTGTCGAATGGCCTGATCGCTTCGGAAGCCGTCATGATGCGGCTGACCAGGCTGATGGGACGCCACGAGGCGCACAAGATTCTCTACGAAGCAGCGCAGCGGTCCCAATCCGAAGGGGTTCCGTTTATAACAACCATCAGTGAGCACCCGATGCTTGCAAAGCATGGGCTTCCTGAGGGCCTGGCCCAGGCACTTGTAGCAAGCAACTATGTAGGCGAATCGGCGGCCATCACGATTGAGACGGTCGAGCGCGTGACGCGACCTCGATAGCGGTCAAACTAAAAGGGACACCTTGTGCCTAAAACTCTCTGCGTTGGCATCGTCGGTTACGGCTATGCCACCAAAACGTTTCATGCACCTCTGGTAGCAGGAATCCCGGGGCTCAGACTTGCCGCGATTTCAAGCAGCGACCCTTCCAAGGTGTATGCCGACTGGCCCGATGTGCAGGTCGAAGCAACTGCAGAGGCGCTTTTTGCGCGTCCGGACATTGACCTTGTGGTGGTCCCAACACCCAACGACACACATTTCCCGCTCGCTTGCGCAGGGCTGGCCGCAGGCAAGCACGTGGTGGTCGACAAACCCTTTACGGTCACGTGGGAAGAAGCACGGCAATTGCAGGCAAAAGCGCAGGCCGCCGGGCGCCTGCTCTCCGTCTTCCACAACCGTCGCTGGGATGCAGACTTCCTGACGCTGCGCCAGGTCATTGCCTCCGGTGAACTGGGGCAAATCGTTCATTTTGAATCCCACTTCGACCGTTACCGGCCGGAAGTGCTTGGCCGTTGGCGCGAGCAAGCCGATACGGGCGGCGGACTGTGGTACGACCTTGGAGCCCATCTACTGGATCAGGCGCTGCAGATATTCGGGCTTCCCGAATCGATTGCGCTCGACCTCGCGCAGCAACGCGATGGCGCAAAGACTCCCGACTGGTTTCACGCCGTGTTGCGCTATGGCCAACGCCGGATCATTCTGCATGGCAGCGCGCTGGCGCTGGCCCCGGGGCCGCGCTTCACAGTGCATGGAAGCCGGGGCAGTTTCGTCAAGACGGGGCTTGATCCACAAGAAAATGCGCTGAAAGCCGGAAAGCGGCCTCCGGCGCCGGACTGGGGAGTTGATCCCTTGCCTGCCGAGGTTTCAGTTTGGACTGACGGCGCTTGCGTAAGGCGAGAAATGAACTGCGCTGCGGGTGACTACCCTGCCTACTACAGCGCAGTACGCGATGCCATCCATGGCAAGGGAGCCAACCCCGTCACCGCTCATGAGGCGATGCAGGTCATCGGTTTGATTGAGCTGGGACTGCGGAGTGCGCGAGAGGGTTGCACCATACCCGTTTCCGCCGTCGAATTCCAGGCGTGACAGCACGCGTTCGAAGAAATCTCAGGGCCCGGTGGCAAACGCCTGGCTGCGAGCCCTAACGGGCTTCTGTAAACCCTGCCCATGCGGCTCACCGGCCATCGGCAGGGTGGCTATCGATTGGCCAGCGTAGGTTGTGACGGGAATCAGGCATACGCCATAAGGGATGGAGGGGTCGGCCCATCGTGCATTGATGGCCTGGTGCAAATACTCGACCTGATCGGCCACGCTGCATCCGATCGTGTCAAAGAAGTTGGCGTGCTCGTTCGCAAGATCCGTACGCCCCAGCAACACCACACTCAGCAGTGCGGGTATGCCAACGCCGGCCTCTCGCAGCAGTTCCCGGAATCTGGCGCCATCCTCGATGCCCCATGCCACCAACGCGGTGAAAGGTAACTGCCCCGAGGCATCCAGACTGGCCGTGATCATCCCCACAAGCGCCGCTTCGTAGTTCTCATCAGGCAGGTGCGGCACGGTGATCGCCTGAAGCTCAATTCCTGCCAGGGTGGCCTGCAGGTAGTCGAACCGCCGCCGTCCCATCTGGGTTGCCAGAAAGGGGTGCGACGTTGTTGCGTATGCAATGCGGCGATGGCCTTGCTGCTGCAAAAGCGTGACGGCCGTAGCCAGCGGCTCCCCCCATTCCATGCCGACCACCTCGACATCGGCCCCCGCAAGCGCCGCACCATCCACGGCCAACACATCGCATTTCTCTTTCAGCGCTGCCAGCAAGTCAATCGTGATGGTTTTGTAGCTCGACTGAACCACGCAGGCGTCAAAGCGGGGCGAGCCCTTCAGGATGGTCCGCGCGTGGGCGGGATCGGTGTAAGACACTTCAAGTACTCGGTGGCCATCGGCGGTAAAGCGGCGCTGCAGCCCTTCTATCAGCACACGTCCGCGGGTAATGCTGATGGAACGGCGCAGCAGCAGCACGGACCTGCCGGCCGATGGTTGGGCGCCCGGAGTGGCACCGGCGGCTTCACCCTCCACACGAAAATAGGTGCCACGGCCTACCTGCGATGCAATCAGCCCCCTGGCTTTCAAGCCCTGGAAGGCCCGCTGAATCACCATCTGGGACACCGCGAACCGGCGCATCAAGTCGCGGATCGTCGGAAGGCGGTCCCCGGGCTGGGCAGTACGTGCCAACTCTTCGAGGTACTGTTCCAGATCAGATGCTGTATTGCTCATATACATACAATACAACACATTTCACGGCAATATCATTCGCTAAAGCCGGAGTCATGGCAGCCCCGGCTCGTGCGCCTCAACCGCGGCCCACAAACGGCATCTTTGTGGCCATGATGGTCATGAACTGCACATTGGTCGACAACGGCAACGACGCCATGTGAACCACCGCATCGGCCACTTCCTTCGCATCCATCATCGGCTCAATGGCGATCTCGCCGTTGGCCTGGGGCACGCCCTTGGCCATGCGGGCCGCAAGTTCCGTCATGGCATTGCCGATGTCAATCTGGCCGCAGGCAATGCTGTACTTGCGCCCGTCCAGAGAGATCGACTTGGTCAGGCCCGTGATGGCATGCTTGGTAGACGTGTAAGGTGCCGAATTGGGCCGCGGCGCGTGGGCCGAAATCGAGCCGTTGTTGATGATGCGGCCGCCCTGGGGTGACTGGTCTTTCATCAGCCGGATGGCCGCCTGCGCGCAGAGGAAGGAACCCGTCAGGTTGATGTCGACCACATTCTTCCATTGCTCAAATGTGAGGTCCTCAATGTTGATGGCCGGCGCGCCCACGCCGGCGTTGTTGAACAGCAGGTCAAGCCGACCGAATTTTTCCTTGACCTTGGCGAACGCCGCCGCCACGGATTCAGGCTGGCTCACGTCGGTCGGCAGCGCCAGCGCGCGGTCCGTGCCGCCCTCTTTGGCGACCTCATTGAGCGGTTCAGCACGGCGGCCCACCAGCGCCACGCTGTAGCCTTCACGCAGCAGGGCCAGGGCCACAGCCTTGCCAATGCCGGTGCCCGCRCCGGTGACGAGTGCGACTTTGCCGCTGGACTTGTTCTCGGAATTCATGGTGTGCCTTTGTCTCTTTGAAGGGGTTGTAAAGGTGTTCTGGTAAATCGATGCAGCAATGAGCGCCACAAGCGCGAATTGTGCCCCAGGCCGGCGAACTGCACAGAGCGTTCCTGACTCGCACGCCACTCACTCTTCACCAAGTACTTTAGGTTTCAACTATTTTTGGGATTGTTGGAAATAACCGACACCACGGCATTTTTGCCGGTGCTACCTTTGGATGCATGCCTGCCTCCATCACATCCACGCCGCGCAAACTCTGGGACATCTCGCCATCGGTGGACGAAAGCGCCGCTGTGTTCCCCGGTGACACAGCCTATTCACAGCAGCTGCATTTTTCGCTCTCACCCGGTTGCCCCGTCAACGTCAACAGCATCACGCTGTCGCCGCACACCGGTGCGCATGCCGATGCACCGCTGCACTATGCCAATGGCGAGGCCAGCATCGGCGAGGTGGATCTCGCCCCTTACCTTGGGCCTTGCCGCGTGATTCATTGCATGGACTGCGGCCCGCTGGTGTTGCCTCAGCACATTGCCCATGCGCTGCATAACCTGCCGGCGCGCGTGCTGCTGCGCACCTCACACGCCGCCAGCCAAAGCTGGGATTCATTTACGGCGGTAGCGCAAGAAACGCTTGCACTTTTAGCTACAAAAAACATAGCTTTGATCGGCATCGACACCCCCAGCGTGGACCCGGCCACGAGCCAGGACCTGCCCAGCCATCACCAGTTGCTGGCGCACGGCCTGCGCGTGCTGGAAAACCTGGTACTCGACGACGTAGCCGAAGGAGACTATGAACTGATCGCCCTGCCGCTCAAACTGGCCCGGGCCGATGCCTCACCCGTTCGGGCCATCCTGCGCGAACTTCCTGAAGAAAAAAGATGACCACTCTCCAAGACTGCCGCGCCCTCGATGCGCAAGACCCGCTGCGCACGTTGCGCCAGCAGTTCATCCTGCCCGAAGGTGTGATCTACCTCGACGGCAACTCGCTGGGCGTACTGCCCAAAACAGCCGCAGCGCGTGTGGCCGAAGCTGTGACGGCCGAATGGGGCCAGGGCCTGATCCGCTCCTGGAACAGTGCCGGCTGGTTTGGGCTGCCGCAGCGCCTGGGCAACAAGATCGCGCAGCTGATAGGTGCGGAGCCCGGCGAAGTGGTGGCCACCGACAGCACCTCCATCAACCTCTACAAGGTGCTGAGCGCCGCGCTGCACATCGCCGCGCAAGACGCGCCCGCGCGCAAGATCATCGTCAGCGAGCGCAGCAATTTCCCGACCGATCTCTACATCGCCGAGGCGCTGTGTCGCGAGCGCGGTTACCGCCTGCAGCTCGTCGAGCCCGAAGAAATCACCGCCGCGCTCACGGCCGAAGTCGCCGTGCTGATGCTGACCCACGTGAACTACCGCACCGGCGCCATGCACGACATGGCCGCGGTCACTGCCGCGG
>NZ_JBFUBD010000048.1:0-18390 GCF_056405935.1 Polaromonas sp. P1_E3 | reverse complement strand
CTCGACACAAGAGAAGCCGCTCAAATAGCAGCTGACGATGCAGAGATTAAGAAACTCAATGATCATGTGTCATTTGGGATTCTCTCTCTTTTTTCTACACTGTTTGAGCTTAAAAGCCCGGCTTTTCGTGAGGAGCAAGAGTGGCGCATGCTTACAGTGCACGTGCAAGGATTTGATAACTGTAAGTACCGGTCAACTAGAGAACGCGTCATCCCGTATCGAATTTTTGATCTGCCGGAGTTGGAAATCCCAGCGATTACGGAAGTGGTTATCGGTCCAAGACATCAAACCCCGATTGAAGTAGTGCGGTCAATGCTCAGAAGTAATGGCTTTGGTAATGCTGATGTTCGGCTTTCCGAGGCAAGCTATCGATAACGCCATATTTATCGTCTTGGGATACGTGGTGAAGCCAAAAAAATGACGAAGGCGTCTACTCAGTTCGAACAGCGAATTCATCGGATTCACGAGCTGCTTGAGAATACTGGTGCCGAGGTAGTTTGGAATGACAAAGTACCTGATCCGGACAATCCGAGCCAGGCGCGGCAGATTGATATTGCTATTCGCCGTGGTGGAAAGCTAACAATTGTTGAATGCCGTGTGCATCAAGCGGTTCAAGATGTGAAATGGATTGAGGAGTTGATTGGGCGGCGTATAAGTCTCGCGGCGGATGCGGTGATCGCAGTCTCCAATTCTGGTTTTACCGCAGGAGCTTTCAAGAAAGCAGCTGCGCACGGCATTATTCTTCGTGACCTTCGGACATTAACCATAGAGGAAATATGCGCCTGGGGAGCATCTACGAAAATCATATTGACTTTTCTTGAGTTCCAAGCAGTTCGCTTAACAGTGCTACTTGCAACTACGGAAGCCACGCCGCCGCTGGAGCGCGTTCTGGCCCAGTTACGTGAATCTCCAGTGCTTTTCCATGTATTTACGAAAACCTCGGATTGGTTAGATCAAAACGGAGTTTCTGAAAATTCGACAAATTTCAGTATGAACTGCCTTGTAAGCGACGTGAGCTTCGATGGCGTCACAGTCGATGGATTTGAGGTGAAAGGAGCCGCGCGGCGAATTACGAAGACGCTAGAAATTGCTTCAGTGGTCGCTTATGACGCGCCTGATGTCAAGACTAGCGAGCGAGGAGTGCTAATTGAAAAAGTCCCGCTAGGTGATTTTGAAATTACCCATTCACGCAACAATGTTTGTATTGCTGCCGATCTTGGTGCAATAGTTTGTCCACCGAATTGCATTTTTATGTATTTCGGAACGAGCTTTTCAAGACAGGTGAGCATAAGATCATTCGAAGTGCTTAGGCCGCCGCCATTTGGAATTCGTTTGGACGCGATAGAAGTTGCTACTGTTGTGAGGCAAATCTAATGGTTTGGGATCGATTTAGTTGGGAACATCTCGCCCTGCCCATTGGCTCGGTGCAGAGCGCGTTTGATGCTGCTGATATGAGTACCAAATCGCCGCGCAACGGCCGATTTCGTAGCTTGCCCGCTTAGAACTAATCGAACGGCTTCCCTTTCCTCTGCCGGTTCTAGAGCCCTTGGTCTTCCCGGTTTGGATCCTCGGAGCATCGCGGAGTGCAATCCTGCCCGCGTACGCTCCCGGATCATTTCCAGTTCGAACTCAGCGAAAGCGCCAACGATCTGCATCATCATCCGACCCGCTGCAGTGCTGGTGTCGATGGTTTCGGTAAGACTGCGAAACTGGGCACCTTGGGCATTGATGCGGTCAAGTATCGTCAGTAGGTGCTTCAGAGACCTCGCGATGCGGTCCAGTTTGTAGACCACCAACGTGTCGCCAGGCTGGAGGAGGGCGAGTACTTTTTCAAGCTCTGCCCGCCTGGTATCCCCCCCTGATCGCTTCTCCTCAAATATTTGCTGAACCCCGGCTTTCTTCAAAGCGTCGAATTGGGTATGCAGTTCCTGTTCTTGCGTGCTGACACGCGCATAGCCGTAAATCAATCTCTCCCTCTCTGACATTTCTTATCCCTTACAAAACTGTAGAGGAACTGTTGCCAAAGGTGTTTTTTTCCCTGTAAGAACTGACAGGTCCCGGGGGACATGGGCGAAAAAAAACCGGCAAATGCCGGCGATTGCGATACGATTTGCATTGGGTCGAAAACGTTCGTTTCCGCCAAGACAAAGAGCCGCCTTCGGGCGGCGTTTTTGTTTCCGCTTGGTGGGCCATAACTTTTTCCCAAACTTGCGCAAGCTCCGGATGCCGTTCGGATTCAATCCTTGCCAATGTTTCGATGGGTGGCAGTTCTGCCGCCTCAGCCAGATAAACAATTTCTGATGCATCGGCGCTAAGCCGGCCACTGCTCAGCTTGCTCAGTCGCGTGCTATCAGCATGGCCCATTTCTTCGGCCATCGCTTTTTGACGTTTTCCGCTGCGGACGGCTGCTAGGGCAATGAGTTCTGCAATCGACATAGCGAAGCTCCTAAAAAGTTGCGCATTAGTGCAAATTTATGTAATATTGGCAAACAAGGCGTTTAATTGCCGTAATTGCAAATGTACATCAAAGGAGCGACCAATGATCAAGAAGACGACCTGCCTGCCGTTAAGCGGCAAGACGTTGACCGATTGCTCGCCCCTTCACAACGCCGTAAGCCCTGCTAGGGTCGCTCCGGTGGTGCAAGCGGAAGAGGGGGCGGGCACCCTGTACCAGCTGGAATACACCGACACCCTCGGCGCGGGTGATCTGGTCATCGAGTCCGGCCACAGCGCCGCAGACGCCGCCGTTTACCTCCGCAGCATCCTGGCCCTCGGCATGTCCCCGGTCACCGTTCGCGTGATCGCATGACGCTCACAGCCATGGACCCCTACACCCACGAGGCGCACGCGGTCCGCTGCGGCCAAGCTGCCCGTGATCGCCAGGTCCTCGTTCAGCACGTTGTCGCCCGCAAGGGAAAGGTCGTGTACTGCGCCATCATCCGCGCCCCCTGGACCACGCCAAGCGGCAAAGACTGCTGGACCCTTGAGACCTTGTGGCCGGAGCGCACCAGGGTCACCGTACCTTGTGGGAACGTTGCGGTGTGTGGTGGACCCACCTGCAGCTGCGCACCAGGTGAAAGCGCTGGAGGGGCCCCGCTTGCGGGGACACCAGCGCTTGATCCTGGCTGCGTCAGCTCGGTTTTCCCCGACCCCGCTTTTAGTCAGGCGGGCGTGGTAGCACCGCCTGACAGTCCCGATTTTGGGAAAACCCCTCAACAGCAAGCCGAAGACGAACGCACCTTTCACGAAGAGCGTTTTCTGGAGTCCCAACTCATGAGCGGGTCAGTCTGATGGCGATTGACACCATCCGCCTGCAGTCGCCGCACATGACCCGCGAGTTCATGCGCTCGGTCGAGCAGAAGTGCATCCTGCGCACTGGAATCGACATGGCCTCGGGCGAGATGATGTACGAGCTGCACACCGGCCAGCTGCTCGGCTCCTGGGACGCGCGGATTGGCGTCGTTCCCAAGTATGACGAATGGGTCAACGACGACCACGGCCGGCCGCGCCTTCACGCCTGCGAGCCCTACCTTGAGATTGAAGCCAGCGTGCACAAGGCATTTCTTGGTCACAACCTGTACGGCGGGCCGACGTGCTTTCGGGATGCGGCGCGCGACTTGGTGGAACTCATCGCCAAGCTGCTGGAGGTGGACTTACCCAATGCAGATGAGTGGCTCGTGCGCCGCGTGGATATCGCCCACATGTACCGACTTTCCAAGGCAGGCTGCAAGCAGTTCTTCGACACGATGCAGCTCATGAGCTTTCCACGCCGCCAGAAGAACGCCAGCAAATACGACATGGCAGTGCACTTCCCCGGCAAGACCACGACCGTGAAGTTCTATCACAAGGGCTCAGAGTTCGCCGCGCACGAGGTGAACCGGTTGCGCTCCTTCTTCACCCACATGTTCCGGCATATCTACGGCAAAGACGATTTCAACTTTGAGCGCGTCGAAAAAAAGATCAAGGCCCTCCAGCGCCTCGCAGACAACCGTCTGCGCGTCGAGGTCGGCATTAACTCCCCCAAGCTCAAGTACGACTTTGGCAAAGACCCCCAGGTGAAAGAGATCACCGACGCTTACCTTGAGGCGCTGCACGACAAGGAAGTGGAACGCATTCTTCGCGAAGGAAAGCAAGGTATGGAAACAGTACGCACGACAGACGCGGTTTGCACCCGCCTGCAGAACAAATACGGTCGCACACCCGGTAATCGACTATTCGGCTTCTGGCAATCCATGTGCACCGCAGGCAGCGACAAGACGAGTGACCGCTACACAAGGACCGTCTTCTACCGCAACCGCAAGTTGCTCGAAGACGCCGGCGTGAGCTGGATTGGTTCAGACCTGCAGATCGTCGCCAACGACTCCCTCATTCACGATTTCACGCCGCAACGCGTGGACAGGCGGTTTTGTTTTTCTCCGGCTCGGAACCGCCCCGAATACCACGTCAGCCGGGATTTGATGCGGCTTGCCGCGTAAGGAGTATTTGATGTCAGCACAACCGAACAACATCCAGCCCATGCCAGGCAAGCGCTTCATGGAAGTCACCATCAAGGGCAAGATCGAGGCGGCCCGCCGCCATGAGAAAAAGCACTACACCCGGCTGATCACCCCAGCGGCCGACGCCTACACCCGCCCCCAGGTGGTCGAAGTGCGCAGCAACCAGCGCCTGGGCCAGCAAGGCGACGAAGTCACGGTCGATTGCAAGCTCGGCGGCTACACCCGCAAACCGTTCCGCTCCACCGACAAGGATACCGGCGAGATCTCCATGGTCACGCCCGTGGACATGACGCTGGACGCCAACGACTGAAAGCGTTTCGCATGCGAAACCCCATCCGCACCCATAACCGTTTCTCGGCGGCGTGGGTCTACATCCACCAGGCGCTCATCACCTGCACCGAGGTCCTGCGCCTCGGCATGCGTGACGCCCGTGCCACCCTGCGCCATCGGGCGCGCTGAAAGGAAATGCCATGGCGCAATTCAGCTGTAGCGCTTGCGGCTACGCAGGCCACTATGCGGAGTTCAAGGTCGAACCCGAAGCCGACCCCGAGGGCGCAGAGCTGGAATGCCCCGAGTGCGGCTCCGAGAAAGTCTCGGAGGACTGAATGCGCTTCCTCATCTGCACCGAAGACCTCAACCCGTGCCCCCCGACCAACGTCTCATCCCTGAGCCTGGCCGAAACACTGGACCCCGCCCTCCTGGGCATCACCCCCCAGGCTGTCCTTAAAACTTACACAGGAGGATTTGCCGCCGTGCTGGCGATGTGGCTCATCGGCTACGGCATTGGAATCGCGACGGGCTTGATCCGCAAGGTTTGACTCCAGCCGGGAGGCCGCCAGCGTTGCGAAACGTCGTGGCCTCTCGGGTGTAGTTCCGGATGTTCCGGAAAGCACCATTTGAACAAAAGGAAAATTCAAATGAAGCTCTTCAAAGTTGCAAAGAAATACGGCAGCACCGCCGTCGCCAAAACCGCAGCCGCAGGCGCCAGCCTGATGCTGCTGGCTAACCGCGCCATGGCCCAGACCGCCGACCCCAGCGTGCTGGACCAGTTCCTGGACGCCATCGGCCTGGGCACAGTGACCGGCAAGGTGGTGGCCATTGGTCTCCTGATCGTCGGCATTGCGCTGGCCTTCAAGGGCCCCGACATCGCCAAGCGCGTGATCCGCAAGGTCTAAGGGGCAGGCCATGCTGACCGGTGCCCTCCTGGCTCTCTTCTGGGCCGTCGTCGCCCTCATTGGTGCCCTGAGCGGCATCGGTCTTTGCCTGGCCCTGGGGAAAGGCCGATGAAAGTCCTACGCACCTTCCAAAGCCTGCTGATCGCCTGCTTTGCCTTGCTGATCTTCGCCTTTGACCAGGCCAGCGCCGCCCCCGGCCCGGTGGCCGCCCCTGGCGCCTTTGAACAGTTCATGGAACGTGTCACCGGCGCCGGCAAGCAGACCGTCGACTTCAGCAAGAACGGCACGCCCGTCGCCGCGGCCGGTGTGCCCAACGTCAGCACCGACGGCGGCATGCCCAAGGTCGAGCAGACCGGCACGATCAAGAACCCCTCCGGCAATCCCGTCAACGTCAAGGCCACCGGCCGCGTGCCCAAACCGCAGGTGGCTGCCGCGGTCGGCCGCGCCCTCGGCAAGATCATCGTTCCGATCACCTACGGCAAGGCACTCTGGGAGCTCTGCCAGGAACTGCAGTACGGGTGTGAGCGCGTCGGCGATGACGTCAAGTTCACCAAAAAAGACCCTGAGATCTGCACGGTAGGGCCGTGCGAAGAATTCGGCATCAACAACCCGTCCGCCCAGGGCGGCTGGCACAAGACCCGTAACGCCGCGTGTACCTCTTACATCGCCGCCTACAACGCCCGAGGCGGCACCGACCAGCTGGCCTTTGTCGGGCTGGGCGAAGACAAGTGCCACTACTCCATCTCCTACAACGGCGTGCTGACCTGGCCGGATATCGCCATTGGCATCGGCACCCGCACCACGGAGCCCGCGCCCACCAATGAAGTGCCGGCGACCCGCCAGCAGTTCCTCGATGAGATCGCCTCCAAAAGCGGCTGGCCCCCAGGTTCCGCCATCTCCGAGGTCATCTCCCAGTCCAACACCATCGGCGGCGAAAAACTCAAACCCGAAGGCGTCACCATCTCCGGCCCGACCACTTCGCCCGGCACCACGACCACGACGAACAACACCACCAATAACACCACCAAAACTGAAACCGTCACCCATAACCACACCTACGAAGGCGACACGGTCACCACCACTACGACCACGGTGATCAACATCACCAACACCACCACGGGCGAAACCATCTCGCAGGAAACCAAAACCGAGACCCTGCCGCCCAGGAAACCCGACACCGAAGAAGCGCCGGTCGATTCGGCGCTGCCGGAAGTGCCCAAGCTCTACGAGCGCAAATACCCCGAAGGGCTCGAAGGCGTCTGGAAGCAGCAGAAAGCCGTCTTGCTGGCGACGCCCATCGCCAGCCTGATGGGCAAGCTGATGCCCAACATCGGCATGGGCGGCAGCTGCCCGACCTGGAACATGGACTTTGCCTTTGCCACCTGGGCGGACTTCGGGGTGCGCGACGTGGCGCCGCCGTGCCAGGTCTGGGACTGGGGCCGGGTCATCATCCTGGTCAGCGCCTTGCTGCTGGCCCGGGCCTTGATCTTTGGAGGTTGAGCCATGAGTGCTGCCTTCTCGATGCTGTTCGCCAAGATCACGGCTGTCCTGCAGTGGTTTGCGGCGCTGAACATCGCCATCTTTGTGGCGCTCTGGGCCATGGGCCAGGATGTCATGGCCTGGCTGTTTGAGCAGGTGCTCAAAGTGGCCATCTCGGCCATTGGCGAGATCGACACCAGCGCCATGGAGGCCTATGCCGCCCAGGTGGGGCAGCTGCCGGGCGAGATCCTGAACATCCTGGGCCTCTTGGGCGTAGGAACCGCCATCAGCATCATCACGGCGGCGATTGTGATTCGCCTGGTGCTGCAGCTGATTCCTTTCGTGAGGTTGGGTTCATGAGGCTCGGGTCATGATCAACGGACTTGAAGGGATCCCCGGTTCCGGCAAGAGCTATGAAGCTGTTGTCTATCACGTGTTGCCGGCGCTGCAGCGCGGGCGGCTGGTGATTACGAACCTGCCGCTGCTGGTGGAGATGTTCGCCGCGGTGAACCCGGACTATCGGAACCTGATCCAGCTGCGCACCCGGACCCAGCCGATACGCGGCACCTGGGACGCGGAGGCTGTGGACGACCAGAGCAATGGGGAGGCCTTCAAATTGTTTGAAGACGGCCATACGGAGAAGCCTGACCCGTCGGTGTCGGTGTTCGGTGGGGTCTGGGAGTACTACAGCGAGTGGAAGCATCCCCAGACGGGCCAGGGGCCGCTCTTCATCATTGATGAATGCCATGTGGCGATGCCCAGCATCGGCACCGACCCGCAGGTGGTGGAGTGGTACAAGCTGCACCGGCACTTCAATGCCGATGTGCTCTTAGGCACGCAGTCCTTCCGGGACATGAACCAGCCGATTGCCCGGCTGATGGCCATCCTGATCAAGGTGCGCAAGGCGGACATCCTGGGCAAGGCGGATCACTACATCCGCAAGACGCATGGCGGCTACCGCGGCGGGGTGGTGTCCACCGAGGAGCGCAAGTACAAGCCGGAGTTCTTCAAGTTCTACAAGAGCCACACGCAGGGCAACAGCGTGGCCGAAGCGGGGGCGCAGGATGTGGCGCCGTTCATTGTGAAGTTCAACCGCTTCAAGTGGGGGGTGCTGGCGCTGTCGGCTGTGGCCATTGTGTGGGCGTTCTGGCCGGAGGCGGAGAAGCCCAAATCAACCGTCAAACGGTCGCCTGCGGCCCAGGCGGCGCCCGTAGTGGTCAAGGCTATGGCGGAGCCGGTGCAGACCGTGACGGAGGTGATTGGCAAGCATGCGACGGACCAGCCGACCGCGACCAATGAGATGCCGGAGCCTTATGGGCTGAAGGGCCTGCATGTCGTTGGGCGGATGACGATGCGAGGGAAGACCGTGTATGTGGTCACGGTGAGCCAGAACGGGATGCCGGTGACGACGGTGACTAGCCTGGAGCTGGAGGAGATTGGATATAAGTGGAAAGCTCTCACGGATTGCGCGGCGTCAGTGCAATGGAAAGAGAAGGTTCGAGCGCTGACCTGTGACAGTCCGCAGATCACGATGGCGTTGCAGAAGACTGCGGCAGCGAGCCCAGCGCCGACGCCATAGCTATGGACTAGGTCTCGCACGCACCTGTTTCGCATGCGAAACACGCATTTGCGACCAAAAAAGCTGCCTTTGCACTTCCCATTGCGCCGTCGCAACCTCTACGGCGGGTCTGTGAGGGTGGGAGGCAAATAGCGTCATGGCAGCATTGCGAACCAAAACATTGCGGGTATCAAGTGCTCCGTCTGAGAGGTGCTCCCACGTGGCAAGGCACTCCATTACCCACGAGTTTCTCTGAACAATCTGGCGGTAAACGTCCATTCCCATTTCTGTACTATCGCGTTGCCGTAGTCCGCGTCCCTAGGCCCTGAGTGGCCTTTGTTGTCAGACGCCACTTACAAGGTGTATAAAAAGTGCTCTTACGACCGCCACCGCACACATCAAGTAACCGATTCGCTGAGTACAGTGTCAAAAGAGGTGGTGGCGAAATTTCAAATTTGTTAAAAAGACGGTCCATCTTGATTGAACCCAATGCCCATCAACCCTCCATCACTTGGTTCGCTGCGTACCGTCGCTGAGCAGCAGCTAGCGTCGAAAAAGCTTGGTACTCCATCCCCAGAAACGCTGGATGCGCTAAAGCTCGTCCATGAGCTGGAGGTGCATCAGATTGAATTGGAGATTCAGACGGAGACGCTACAGGAAAGTTTCGCGCGCGCTGAGGCGCTGCTGGCTAGATATCAAGATCTGTTCGAATGTGCGCCGGTCGGATACGTGACGCTTGCAAAGGATGGGACCATTGTTGAAGCGAACAAATGTGCGGCTGCGCTGCTCAAGCAAAAGCCGCTGGCGCTTGCAGGAAGGAAGCTGCGTGAATTCGTCAAGGAGGAATTCGTCGAAAGCGTCGACCAATTTTTAGCCGCCGCAGAAAAAAGCGGGGTCGATATCTCCTTGCGTGAAATTGCTTTGCTTCCTGCCACATCTCTGCCGCGATTCGTGAACATGCAGGCTCACGCAATAGCGAATGACTTGGATGGCGAAGAGAAAATCCAGTTGGTCATCATGGATGTATCAGCGCTGAAAGCGGCTACCGAGGACGTCGTTCAAGCGCTGGAAAGGGCCTCCGGTTTTGGTTCCCTTAACGCCGGGTGACGGTTCAGGCTGCTTCAGGGTGGGGCGCGATTTGATTCCTGGATGATCAGCTGCCGTCTGGAAGGTTGCGCAGAGTTCTGAATTCAGCCGCTTGGCCGACATCGGCAACCTCTAAAGTTTCCTTGCCGTCGCGGACTATCACTGCGATTGGGTACGTGGCTTTGGCGTCGCGAAAGCTGGCAACGTAGCTATTGCCCTTTTTGATGCTGTTGATGACCTCGTCAACTCCAACTACGTAGGTCATCTGCATGTGGCCCGCGGCCTCTAATTCAGGGTCCGGGTCCAGTGGGAAGACTGCCAGCTCATCCAATCTGCCCTCTGTAAAGCGTGCTTCGCCAATTAAATAATTTGCCATGTTGATCTCGGTTAATTCCTCAATTTGACTACAAGCCTGCGCCGCACCTGGACGTAAAGTAACGCCCATGTGCAATCTCTACACACCGACCACGCCAGCACTGTTTAGCAAGCACTTTGGCGTCGAGCTGCATAGCTTGTCTTGGGGTAGCTACGTCGCTCCACTGAAGCTTGGACCTTACCTCAAGCCTCGTGGCCTTCCAGAGGTTGGCCAGTGGGGCATGATCGCGCCAGGTTCTAGGTCTGCTGCACCCCAGGGGATGACGAACAACGCCAGGCGCGAGACTTTGGCTACGCGCAAGACCTACTCGGATTCGTGGCTGACCGGCCGGCGTTGTCTCATTCCTGCCGTTAGCTTTATCGAGCCGTTTTATCCAAACCACGACCCTAAGGCAAAAAGCATCAGCTGGCGGTTCACCCGAGCGGACGGCGAGCCGTGGGCTCTGGCCGGGATTTGGTCGGAATGGATAGATCCCGTCACCGGCGAGGTGGTGCCCAGCTACAGCATGATCACGCAAAATTGCGACGGCCACCCGCTACTGGCGCTCATGCACAAGCCGGAGGTCGACAAGGCCACTAAAGCGGTGTTGCCGGCGGACAGACAGGATAAGCGGGCTGTAGTCCCCATCGAACGAGATCGTTGGGATGAGTGGCTGCATGGCAGTGTTGACCAGGCTGAAGGGCTTATTCAAATACCGCCGCTTGAGGTTTTCAGCCACGGGGCCGACGACCCAGGCAAGAATATTCCCCTGCCTGGCATTGCAGCCACGGCTCAAGTCGTGACCGTGCCGTCAGGCCTGTTTTAGTGGCCTGCAACACCTTGGCCCTGACCGGGTGGGGCGGGTGTTATCGGATTCAGCCACAGCTCGGCTGCTTCGTCCGGAGACAGGACGCGGTATTCGGTGCGCTTCCAGAGGTCCATGGCCACCTCCTCCAGCACTGCCTGGTCAATGGTCTTCCAGCGCCCGCGCAGGCGTTCAGCAAATTGTGCAATCCATTGGGTGGGTAATAGCGTTTCCATGTAGAAATGGTACCAGAAACACTGTATGCTTATCCAGTGGTTTTTGATGTTTACGTTCTCAATGGAAAGTACGGCGATCCCGTGGAAGCGCTGCGGATCGGGCCGCGCCGTGGAGAGCTGATTATCAAAAAAAGGTTTATCACCAGTTCGGAAACTGACCTGATGGCGATGCTCCTGGAACCAGGCACTGGCGTGGAATTGCTGCAGGCCCTTTTGTATGCCCGAATTGTGGCCATGAACAGCCTGGGTATGACGATCGAGGGCAGGATATCTTGGAGTGCACGAAATACCAGCAAGGCTAAGGTAGAGCACGCCACACAAAGATGGCTATGCAAAGCACCAGGCGCAAAGGCAGTACTGGACACCGAAAAGCTGCTGAAGCGCAGTGCGGCTCGCCTCAATGCCGCTCGCATCAGTGGCTTTGACCCGGCGCATGACGATGCACCCGACCTCCCTCTGTCTGACGTGGACTCATGAGTTATCTATTGCCGCTATTTCGCATGCGAAACTTGCTTCTCATGGTGATAAAAAAAATTCTAGGCGCTGGCTTTCTTTTGTTGGCGTCGACTTGTCCATGGGCTGCCACGTTGACCGGCTTGGTGGTGGGTGTTTCTGATGGCGACACTGTCACTGTTCTGGATAGTGCGAGAGCGCAGCACAAAATCAGACTCGCTGGGATTGATGCACCGGAAAAACATCAGCCCTTTGGCAATGCTTCCAAAGCATCCTTGTCAGCAAAAATTTTTAACCGCGAGGTCGAGGTCGAATACAACAAATCTGACCGCTACGGCCGCTTGGTGGGAAAAATCACGGTAGGCGGTATTGATGCCAACCTGGAGCAGGTCAAGGCCGGGATGGCCTGGCACTACAAGGCCTATGAAAAAGAGCAGCGGCCAGAGGATCGACTGGCTTATGGCCGTGCGGAGGACGCTGCACGCCTTCAGAAAATCGGTATTTGGCGCGATCCAGATCCCACACCACCTTGGGAATTTCGGCGGGATAAATCATTGATGTCCAAGCAGAACGCCGAACTCAGGGCACGTTAGGGGCACTCGTGCAGCCCAGTTAAGCCGCCCGGCGCATTTTGGGCGCTGCTTTTTTCGCTGCAGGCTTTTTGGCCGGGCCTTTGCTCGGCGTAGCCGTTTTCTTCGCGGGAGCGGGGGCGGCCACTACGCCCTTTCGCATGCTCCGCATCAGAAGCTCGGTGAGGTCCACCACATTGGTGGAGCTTCGCGCAACAGCATCGGCGCCAATTTTCTCTACCTGCTCCACATGCCCGGCCTTGGCCTTGGCCTCTACCAGTTTCATCACCTGGTCGTGGAAGGTGTCGCGGAACTTGTCCGCGCTCCAGTTAGCGCTCATTTCTTTGATCAGTTGCTTGGCCATGTTCAGCTCGGCATCTTTGATGCCGGCTTCCTTGGCACCCGTGGGGGGCAACTGCAGCGCCTCGTAAGAGCGGATCTCACCGCCCCAGCGCAGAAGGTTCAGGATCAGCGCCGGGCCGCAGGGCATCAGCACCGCCAGGTGCTGCTTGTTGGCGATCACCACCTTTGCAACGCCAACCTTTCGGGTTTCTGCCAAAGCCTCGCGCAGAAGCGCGTACACCTTCTGGCCGCGGTTGATGGGGGCCGTGTAATACGGTTTTTCGAGATAAACGAAGGGAACCTCGTCGATGGGAATGAACGCTTCAATCTCAATCGTCTGTGTGGTCTTGGGATAGGCGGCTTCGATCTCTTCCTTGCTCAGAAGGACGAACTGGCCGTCTTCCCACTCTATGCCTTTGACGATGTCGTCCATCGACACTTCTTTGCCGCTTTTCTTGTTGATCCGCTTGTACCCCACCGGGTCCATGGAGCGCTTGTCCAACATCTTGAAGTTCAGGTCGCTTTCATCGGTCGCGGAATAAAGGGCAATTGGGACGTGAACCAGGCCAAAGCTGATGGCCCCTTTCCACAGCGACCTGGTGGAGGTAGGGGCCTTACCTGCGTCGCTGGACGGCTTGGAGGCCATGATTAGCCTTTGGACCTGGACGGATCGGCGGAGCCTGGATACGTCCGTTCTTCTTCAAGCGTGCCATCGGCGCGGTGAATCTTGACGGAGGCGGTTTTGTCGGCCATGAATTGCTGCGTGGCTTGCAGGATTTCCGCCTTGGTTGGCTTGCTGATGGATGCCCGCTCAGCGCCTTGCCTGGTCAGGTCCCAATGACCATCGTGCGTTTTGATGTGGTAGTTGTCCATACGGTCTCCTTGAAAAAAGGGGATCGTATGGCTCAAGTTTGCTGTTGGGGTGTAGGACGGGTTCTAGGATTGGCAGCGTCAAGCTCCTGTTTGTCTGCCGTGACTATTCTGATTCTTCGACGTTGCTCATTTCGCATGCGAAACGTTGGTCATCCTTGGGCAGAGGGGCATACTGCTAGCAAAAGGGGGACGGGAAATGCTTAAAACAATCCTTGATATTGCGAACCAAATACCTGCTTCATTTTGGGGTGTCGTGTGTGGTTCATTTTTCTCAATACTCGGCGTCACATTGTCCAATCGAGCAAGCACTCAAAGACTTCAAGATCAATTCGAACACGAGCGACAGACTAAAACTAAAGAACGCGAAATGGCGTTAAGGAAGGAGATCTATCTTTCGGCTGCGGAGGCCATCTCAGCCGGCTTGTCTGCGTTAGGCAATTTTTCGAATCTAGAAATGGCTAATGACCAAGTGCTAGCAAACTATCAGAACAAACTTCCTGCACTTGCAAAGCTGCACGTGGTGGCTGATTTGCCCCTACTGCAGGCCACACTTGCGTTCACAGGGGAATTTAACGCTACCACGCTCAAGGCATTCGCGAAAAGGCAGCAGTTGCTGATGGAAAGGCAGAAAATTCTAGTGCTAGATCAAAGCGTGAGTCGACATGCGAAAGATGCAGACGGTTTTCTTGAAATGATTAAACAGCACAACATTAACGCCGTAGACGACGATAAAAAATGGAATGCGTTAAATCAAAATTTTGATTTTTCTCAGAAGCGACGAGTTGACACAATTGCAGATGCATCTGCCTTGAGGGAAAAGATGTGGCTTCGAAGATTGGAATTCGCACGAGATTGTGTCCTCGTAATGAACGAGCTTTCCAAGTTAGTATTTCCGATATTAGCGGCGATACGCAACGAGTTAGAACTTCCTTTAGCTTTCGATAAATACGAGGAGAGCGTACAGAAAGCCATTTCGAGGCAACGATCTGCCGCTGACGAATTTTTTAATGACATCACGGCGCTGGTGACGTCGGGAGATTCGGCGAACAATGTCGCTCGCTCAGAATGATCTCAAAACTAATTTCATTAAGAAACTATCGCAGGCACAGAATTGCGCCTGTAGCCGTCAAAAAAACAATCGCGACACGTTGGGCATCTTCGTCGGATGCTTTGCTTAAGATGCTCGCGATCCTGGCTGCGCTGATCGCCGCGTACGAATACTTGACATATCGACAAGTAATTCAAGTGTTTGAAACCGCATCTATTCGCGTTGATCAGCAGATTTCTTTGAAAACCGACTTTATATCGAGAGGCAAGCGCGACGGAGAATGCATCTACTCCTTTAATGTTGTAGTCGATATCAAGAATGAGTCAAAGGCCACGCTACAGATCGCCGGACTAAGGAACGGCATCGCCTTTGGGAAACTATCGCCCAATTACCTCGATGCTCCTTCGCTAAAAGAATTGAACTACCCAGGTGGCCCAGTAAGTTGGGGAGATGAGAATTTCATAGTCCGACTGGATGCCAACGCCTCACCAGAGGTGCGGACGAAGCAGGCTGAATTAGGCCGAGCTCAGCAAATGAAATCCTTTCACACCGTGCCGACGATCATGGGAGAGCGTACGATTACGCTAAGCCACATGTATTTAATGACGGTCCCCGCCGATGGCATCTGGATCTATTACGAGTCTGTGTATTTGGCACGCCCAGTTGGCTCATCATCCGCAGACATAGCTACTTCGGCTCGGATTGAGTTTTTCCGTCCTTCCGCCGGAACTTGCGCGAAGTTATAAATAAGTGCGAATCTTTTTTTTCGGCCGCAGCCTGGTTAAGCCTTGGGCGGTGACACCGTGGCTGAGCTTGGCGTTGCAGATTGCTTTGCCGCTTTGCCTGCGTCCTTCATCTCTTTCTTGCTATCAGCAGCATCAATGATCTTCTGCATCTTCAGGCCTCGCTCATGCCGATGGATGTACCACTCCTCAAGCATCATCTCGATCAGGTCGATAAGCATGCCAGCTTCTTCAGGATCAACATCAACAATTAAGTCAATGTCTTTTTCCATGTGAGCGCCGATATTGCCAATCTTCCGAATTGCATCGATGGCCCCCCATGTGGTGCCGTCAATCTTGTCTTCTAGCTCGATGATTGCTTTTGCAAGGTTGTTGTTTGTAATGGACCAGTAGTTGCGGATGATTCCTTGCATGCAGCGTCGTGACAAAGTCGCTGACGCTTTTGGGCTGAGGTCGCGGATGAGACATGCTTCTGCATAGTCCGATAGGATGACCGCCGGTATGTAATCAGGGAACGGCTTCGCCGCAGATTCAGGTCGCAATTGCCAACGCTTTATTTCTTGTCCTATCAATTCCACGATGCCGCCGTGATAAAACTTCGCGCCTTGCAGACTTCCACTCAAGGTGTATTCGCGGCATTTTTCGTTCGGGCAAACGATTGCGGTTGTGGTCAGTGCCATACCGCCATGTTTATTACCCATAGAAAAGGTGTGCTTGTCTCTGCTGATGTTGCTCTCTAGAAGAGTGGCAATCTGGTTGCAATACGGACAGGTCCAGGAACTCATCACATCCCTCATTTTTGTTGGCTCGATGGGCGAGATTAGCTCATTTGTTTGAGCGCTCGCGGTGATGACCCATCGTAGTCTTACTAGTCTTAAACCCCATCCTCTGTTTAGGGGATGGGGTTAAGTCTTCATCCGTGCATCAACTGATGCACCTCTCCCGCCAGCTCCCCCAGCGTCAGCTTGCCCCCCGAACTGCCCAAGATAAACGCCCCCGTCATCCAATGATCATTGCTGCAATCCTCATTCAGCATTCGGTGCAGCCCACGCAGCTTTAAAACCTCCGTCGCTTTGGTCAGTGCCTTGCCCGCGTCAAACGCCTTCCTGTAGTGTCCCGTCATCTCCGCCTGCTGCGCCTTGGTCAGGTGTTTGATCAGCTCGGCAATCGGCGCATGGCCTTCTTCCTGCAGCTGGTCATTCAGTTCATGCTCCGCCGTCCAGGCATTCCACTTCGGCGGCTCAGGCTCCTGCGCGACACCCGCCAGCGCCAGGCTCCCTTGCTTCCCAGCCTTCTTGTCCGCCTTCTTCTGCGCAACCTCCGCCGCCAGCTCTTCCTTTAAGGTCGCCAGCAACGCCCGTGCTTCCTCCCGGCCCGCCTTGCCCGCCTCGATCCGGTCCACCAGCTGGGTGCCCCGCGGGTACCACTTGCCGGTTTTCTCGATCTGGTTCATGACCAGGACCAGCTCCAGGTCCTCCGTCGTTTCACTCTCCAGGAACTGCCGGGTGTTCCAGCCCAGGTTTTGCACCGACGCAGCCAGGTGTTTGGACACCCAGGACTTGGACTTCTTCACCAGCTGGCAAATCTCCGTCAGCGTCTTGCCTTGGTCCGCCAGGCTGCGCACACCCGCTGCCAGCTCCAGCAGCGACAAATCCTCCCGCTGCACGTTTTCCACCAGCTGCAGCGTTGCCGCCCGCAAGTCGTCCGCCTCCCCAATCAGCGCCGGCACATGACTAAACCCCGCCAGATGCGCAGCCCGGCAGCGGCGCTCCCCGGCAATCAGCACAAACCGCTCTCCCAGCGGCCGCAACAGCACCGGCTGCAGCATGCCCTGAGCCTTGAGAGATTCGGCCAGCTCCAACAAATCGTCCTTAGCCAGGCCGGACGCCGTCCGCACCTGCGGCTGAAAGTCAATGACGTTCAGGGACACAAACTCCAGGGCCGGTTTCGCATGCGAAACGCCTGCATCAGCCACGGAAACGGTTTCGGTAATCACAGCAGTCATGGGGAATTCTCCAAAAGGAAGTTGATGAACGAGGGAAGTTAAAAAAACATCCTCTCGCTCGGGCTTCCTCGTTCCCCCGAGTAGGGGGCGGAGGGGGGTGCTGGTAGTTCAACAAGAAAAAACCGGGATGACCCGGTTGCCGCTGTACCAAAAATCCCCCCACAAGTGCCCCTCACACCGGGACGGGGTCTTGTGGGGGGATTCAGCGGCGACCGGGGCAGCGCGGTTTTTTCACAGGGGCAGGCCTGGCGCCCGCAGCCGACGTGACACCAAGCGCAGCGACTGGCACCCAAGGGTGCAGCCGGGCCGGGTTACCGATAGTGAGCGGTGGAGCAAAAAGGTTTGACTGAGATCCTGATTGCGTCCTGCTACATTCAGCTCATGGCAACCAGTCATGTCACCAATCCGTCCGCATCAGGACCGAATACCTTGTATCACTATTGCGGCACTGACTCATTTTTAGCGATCTTGCGCAATAAATCCGTTTGGCTATCCTCCTTAAGCTTGTCAAATGACACGATGGAAGGTCGCTTGGTCAGACAAGCAATTGACCGTCTTGCGAAAAATGACGCTCTTGAAAAGCGTTACCACGAGCGCCTGCTCGATAGTGTTGTGGCGCTTGAAAATACTTTTGATGGCCTTGGCTTCTGTCTTTCTGAGGATGGTGATCTTTTAAGCCAGTGGCGTGGCTATGCTGATGATGCGCGAGGCGTTTCGATTGGCTTTTCGAGGGCTTATCTTGAGAAATTCTCACAGCGCAGCAGAGAGTCCGCGTCTGACCTGGAAGCCCCCGGCTTTACGCTAAAGAAAGTTGACTACGATCCAGATGCCCATGAGGCTAATGTTGAGCCAACATATCGAAAGCTTCGTAAATCTATAGACGCCGGTGCGTTCAAATCCACTGGTCAGCAGTCAGTGCTCGACACAAGAGAAGCCGCTCAAATAGCAGCTGACGATGCAGAGATTAAGAAACTCAATGATCATGTGTCATTTGGGATTCTCTCTCTTTTTTCTACACTGTTTGAGCTTAAAAGCCCGGCTTTTCGTGAGGAGCAAGAGTGGCGCATGCTTACAGTGCACGTGCAAGGATTTGATAACTGTAAGTACCGGTCAACTAGAGAACGCGTCATCCCGTATCGAATTTTTGATCTGCCGGAGTTGGAAATC
>NZ_JBFUBD010000047.1:0-19002 GCF_056405935.1 Polaromonas sp. P1_E3 | reverse complement strand
GCCGGCAGCCATGCTCAGCATGTTCCCGAAGTTGGAGCTGGTGCCCATCATGATGTACTTCATCACGTTGCCGAAGGTGCGCCGGCCTTCGAGGACGCCTTCGTGCAGCACCGCGAGATCGTGGTCCAGCATTACCATGTCGGCCACTTCCCGCGCCACGTCGACCGCGGAATCCACCGTGATGCCGACGTCGGCCGAGCGTAGCGGCGGTGCGTCGTTGATGCCGTCGCCCAGGTAACCGACCACGTGGCCGCGCGCCTTGAGCGCGAGGATGATACGGTTCTTCTGAGCCGGGTTGACGCGGCAAAAAAGTGTGGTGCGGCCGACGCACGCGCGCAGCGCGGCCTCGTCCATGCGCGCGATCTCCTGCCCGGTCAATACGCCCTCGATCGGCAGCTTCAGCAGGCCGCACAGGTGCTGGGCAACCAGTTCGCTGTCGCCGCTGACGATCTTCACGGCCACGCCGCTGCGGGCCAGCGCGGCCAGTGCGGCGCCGGCGCCAGCCTTGGGCGGGTCGATGAAGGCGGCGAAACCGGCGAAGACCAGCTCGCTTTCGTCGCGGACGTCGGCATGCGGATGGTCTTTGGGCACCTCGCGCCAGGCGACGCCCAGCACACGCAGGCCCTCACGCTCCAGGGCGTGGCAACGCGCGCGCAGCCCGTCCCGCGCGGCCTCGTCCAGCGGCGCCAGCGCGCGGCCTTCGTCCAGCTCGCGGCGGTTGCACAGCGCCAGGACATCCTCAGGCGCCCCCTTGACGACCAGCCAGCGCGCGTCCCCGCGGTCGACCAGCACCGACACGCGCCGGCGCTCGAAGTCAAAGGGCACCTCGTCGATCTTTTGCCATCCCGAGACGTCCACCTCACGCGCGAGGATGGCCTCATCCAGCGGGCTCCTGAGGCCGCTTTCGAACTCGCTGTTGAGACTGGCCAGCATCAGCACGCGGGGCGCGTCGTTCCCGTCCACGTCCACGCAGCGCTCCAGGCTGATCTTCGCCTCGGTGAGCGTGCCGGTCTTGTCGGTGCACAGCACGTCCATGGCTCCGAGGTTCTGGATGGAGGCCAGGCGCTTGACGATCACGCGCCGAGCCGCCATGCGCAGCGCACCGCGCGACAGCGTGACCGAGACGACCATGGGAAGGAGTTCCGGCGTCAGGCCGACCGCAAGCGCCACGGCAAACAGGAAGGAATCGAGCAGTGGCCGATGCAGCACCAGGTTGACCAGCATGACGAACAGCACCAGCAGCAGCGTGATGCGCATCAACAGCATGCCGAAGTGGTGCATGCCGGTTTCGAAGGCAGTGGGCGGCTGCTCGGCCTGGATGCTGTGCGCCACTTCGCCCAGCGCCGTGGCGGGACCGGTCGCCATGACCTGCATGCGGGCGCTGCCGCTGACCACGGTGCTTCCCATGAAGGCCGCGTTGRGGGCTTGCTGCAGCTCCACGGCGCCGCTGTCCAGCGCGCCGGGGCGTTTTTCGACGGGATAGGACTCGCCGGTCAGCAGTCCCTGGTTGACGAAGAAGTCGCGGGCTTCGACGATCCGGCCGTCGGCCGGCACGCGGTCACCGGCGGACAGCAGGACCAGGTCGCCGGGCACCAGCGCCGACACCGGCACCTCCTGCACACGGCCGTCCCGCAGCACGCTGGCGCGCAGGGCCACCGAGTCGCGCAGCGTGTCGGCGGCCCGGCCGGCGCGGTGCTCCTGCACGAAGTCCAGCGTGACGCTCAGCAGCACCATCAACATGATGATGGAAAAGTTGGCCACGTCGCCGGTGGCAGCGGAGATGGCGCTGGCGGCCAGCAGCACCAGCACCAGCGGGTTGCGAAAGCGCGCCAGGAACTGCAGCGCCAGCCATTGCTTTTTGCGCGCTTCGAAGCTGTTGGGGCCGAAGCGCGCCAGCGCCTCCTGCGCTTGGGCCTCAGACAGGCCGGGGTTTGCGGCCGGCAGCGGCTCCAGCAACCAGGGCTGGGCGGTCCGGGCGGAGGCGGCCGCTCCATCCATTACCGGTACGCCGTCAATGGCCGGTGACCAGGCCTGCGGCCGCCTGGTGCCGCCGCAGCCGGCCCAGCGCCAGCAACTGAGCCTCGCTCGGGTGGTCCACGGTCTCCCAGCCGGCGATACACAGCGCCAGGGAAGGGCGATGATTGTCGACGTAGTGGCGGAAGTCGGCCTGTGCGGTGTGACCGCCCGTCACCAGGACGGACTCCATGCCGTCCAGCGCATCGCAGACATCGCCGAAAAATTCATGCCGGGTGCGCACCTCGCTGCCGTGCTGAGGCGTGGCATGAGAGTGCGCGTGCAGCTTGCGCGCCTCGGCCTGTTCGGCGGCGAACTGGATCAGCTGGGCCTGGTGATGGTCCAACCAGACCACGGCATGAAGAAAGGGCATGTGGGTACTCCTGAAAAAAATGGGCGGAAACAGACCACCGCTTCAGGCGGTGACTTCCAGCTTGTTGACGATGCGGGTGACGCCCCTGGCGGCGAATGCCGCGCCGGCGGCCGCTTCGCGCTCGGCCAGGGAGTGCACCTTGCCGTGAAGGGTGACGACGCTGCCTTTCACGTCGATCTGGATGTGCCGGGCTTCGCGATCGGCCTGGCGCTCGAGCGCTGCGGAAATCTCGGCCGCGACATCCCTCGTGCTGACGGTAGGCTTGACAACGATGTTGTTGGACAGGCCGCGCACGCCCACCAGGCCGCGCACGCATTTTTCGGCGGTGCTGGACTGGTAAGCCCAGTCGACGTCGCCGGTAAGGGTGACCCATCCTTTTTCCACCTCGACCTTGATGCGGTCCAGCGGCAGCAACACGCTCCAGCGCAGCGCAGATGCGGCGACCGAGGCGATTTCGGAGTCACTGCGGTGGTGGGCGGCGACCAGTTTCACGTCCAGCTCGATCGCCAGCCCGCGCACGCCGGCCACGCGGCGCACGGCCCGCTCGGCCGCGACTTTTTCGGCGAAGGTGTTCAAGTGTCCTGTAAGTGTCACCACACCGTCGTTGACGAGAACACCAATGCCGGCTGAGTTGACGGCGGGCTCCCAGGCCAGTTCGGCGGTCACGTCGGCCTTGAGTTGCATATCGGTTTTCATGATTTTTCCCCTGAATATGTTCATCACTGCACAGAGCAGGTAAGTCACTTTAGGCAGGCGCGGACGCGCTTGTCTTGACATTCGTCAAGCAGCGGCGTTACGGGCCGCGATACGCTGGACGCCGGATCAAGACACAAGGACTTCGCTATGAAATACAGGATAGGTTCCATCGAAAGACGGCTTCGCATTGCAGTCGGCATCTTGCTGCTGGCGCTCTTGTTTGCGCTCGACGGAAATGCCCGCTGGTGGGGGTTGCTGGGCCTGCTTCCGCTGTTGAYAGGCTTGTTCAGTTTTTGCCCGCTGTACTGGGCTATTGGCGTGGACTGAGTGCTCTGTTCCGATATCCACCTAGCGCTTGATTGCCGCAGGAATGCGCAGCGGAACATAGGCTGTGTTCCCGTCCCGCAGCACCAGCAGCGCAATGCTGGAACCAGGCTCCTGACGGGATAACACGCTGTCAAAATCCGCCACGCTGTCCAGCCTGAATTCATTGGCGGCGATAAGCACGTCTCCGGCTTGTATGCCTTCGCTGCGTGACACTCCGGCGGCCCGACGCACCAGCAGGCCGCCATCTATGCCCAGTTGCGCCTGCAAGTCCTTCCCGGCTTCGGCCAATGCGAGACCGAGACGCGGGAGATCGCCGGGGACAGGCGCCGCCAATGGGCGCGGGGCGCTTGCGGGTGCCTCCGCCAGCAGGACGGTTACCGTTTTTCTCCGGCCCTCGCGCCATATCTCCAGCGTGCCTGGAGTGCTCGTTCCATGGTCGCTCATCTGCAATGCCAGGCTGCTGAAATCCCGGATCCTGGCGCCGTTAAAGGCTGTGATGATGTCGCCGCGCAGCAAGCCGGCCAGAGCAGCGGGCCCGCCAGGCGTGACCTGCACGACCAGCGCACCGGTGGGGTCGCGCACCCCGAAAGACTGCGCGAGCGCGGCGGTCATGCCCTGAAGCCTGGCTCCCAGCCAGGCGCGCCGTATCTGGCCCTGTGACCGCAGGCGCGATGCGATGTCCACGGCCAGGTTGATGGGCACCGAGAATGACACCCCCATATAGCCACCGCTGCCGCTGTAGATCAGCGAGTTCAGCCCGACGATCTCGCCGTCTGCATTGAAGAGCGGGCTGCCTGAACTTCCGGGGTTGATGGCCACGTCGGTTTGCAGAAAAGGGGTTTCGYCGCTGCCGGAAAGAGCGCGATTTTTTGCACTGACAATGCCAGCGGTAACGGAGCCCGGAAAACCAAAGGGCGAGCCGATCGCCGCAACCCAGTCGCCGACGGCGAGTTTGGAGGAATCGCCTATCGGAGCGGGCGACAGTCCGGTGGCATCGATTTTGAGCAGGGCCACGTCCGTGATGCGGTCCAGCCCTACAAGCCTGGCGGGGAAATGACGGCCATCCTGCAGTCGCACTTGGGCCTCTTCCGCGTCCCAGAGAACGTGTGCGCTGCTGAGGATATAGCCGTCTGCCGTGAGCACAAAACCGGAGGCCAGGTCGCGTGCCTCACCACGAGCCAGACTGATGGGTTGAGGCCTTGCCAGCTGGTCGCCAAAAGTGTCCGGCGGGGCGAATTCGGGTTCCGGGTCATCGCTGCCACTGGGCACCCACGCATTGACGGTGCTGATTTCCACGACGCCGGCGCTGCGGCTGGCCACGATGGCGCCGGCCGACAGAGAGGCTCGACGGGGCAGCGGGTCGGCATGTGCCCATTCCAAAGCCAAAGCGGTGCACGCCACCACACTGGCAAGTAAAAGACGGTGAAGTTTCATGCGGCCATTGGACATGGCGCCGGCATCAGTCAAATTGAGCCACCTCAAGTCCGCCTAAAAAATAAGCAGAACTGTGCCGCTGTGTGCAGCAGCGCCGCCGCCTGTGGCGATCACCACGGCCTCATGCCGAAGCAGCCAGCGGACCGGGTCTACGCCCAGTACGCGTATCGGCAGATTGGCAGCAGCGGGGGCGAGCCGGGTTAATCGGAGCCGTATGCCTACTGGACCAGCAGCACCGGTACGTCGACATCCGCCACCACGCGTTGGGCGACGCTGCCGAGCAGGGTGCGGCCCAGGAGCCCGTGGCCGTGGGTTCCCATGACCAGCATGTGGACCTTTTCACGCTTCGCCGCCTGAACGATCTGTGTGGCCGGTGTGCCTGCGACCCAGGAGGCCCGGTAGTGGACACCGTGTTGCTTGAGGAAACGTTCAATCGGGTGCAGCACCTTTTCGGCCTCTTCCTTGTGCCAGGCACGCACGGTGGCGGCGCCCAGCATGGTTTTGACGCGCGGGGAAACGGCGATCTGCACATTGAGCACGATGAGTTCCGCGTCGGGCCCCATCATCGTCTCATGGGTGACCAGGAAGGCCAGGGCTTTTTTGGTGAACTTGCTGCCGTCAACGGCCAGAAGGACTCTCATGGTTTTCTCCGTAATTGGTGGGTTCAGCGCRAAACGAGCAAGGGGATATTGCTGTGCGTGAGCACCTGCTGGGTCTCGCTTCCGAGCAGGATGCGGGAGATACCGTTGCGGCCGTGCGAAGCCATCACGATGAGGTCGCACTTGTTCTTTTTGGCTGCGGCCAGGATGGAGTTGGCGACGAGATCGGATTTGATGATCGCGGCTTTGGCCTTCAGGCCCGCGGCCTCGGCGGACTTCTGCACCGCGTCGACGATGGCCTGGCCCTTGTCGGCCCATTCTTTTTCGAAACGCCCGACTTCCTGCGGCGAAAGAGCGACGCCGCCCTCAAAAAAACTCATGGGATAACGAGGCACGACGTTAATTGCTACAAGACCGGCTTCCATTGATGCGGCAAGAGCGATAGCCTCCTTGACCGCTTTTTTGGAAAGTGCGGAGCCGTCGGTGGCAACAAGAATGCGCTTGTACATAGTGGTTCTCCTGTGTTGATGTGCCGCAGTCTAGGAGTGCCCCAGTGCCGTAGGCTTGATCCACGTCAACAACACACTGCTGTACAGACATTAGTTCTATTGATGCCAATCTCGCTGGACGTCATTGACCGAAAAGCATAATGCGAACGGACTGTTTTGGAAACAATGAGCAGATACGCATTTATCTCTGTATCGCCATGAGACGCAGGAATAAGATCAATGCCAGCAGTAGTCTGCACTCGTCTTTACTCAGCTGAGAGAAGCCGACTCCAAATAGCAGGGCAGGTGGCAGGGCCAATGCAATTCGCGTTCGATCCGCTGGCGCATCGCATCGGCCGCGGCGGGCTCGCCGTGGGTGACGAATGTCTGTTTCGGCGCGGACTTGAATTCGCGAAGCCAGCCCATGATTTCGGCCGCGTCCGAATGGGCTGACAGATCGTCCAGCATCGCCACTTCTGCACGCACCGGCACGTCCTGGCCGTGGATGCGCACCGTGGACGCACCGCCGGCGATGAGGGCGCCACGTGTGCCGCCGGGCTGGAAGCCGGCGAACACGATGGTATTGCGCTTGTCGGGCGCGAAGGCCTTGAGGTGGTGGACCACGCGCCCGCCAGTGGCCATGCCGCTGGCGGCGATTATGACCATGGGGCCGTGTTTTGCATTGAGCAGGCGGGACTCTTCCGGTGATTCGACGATGTGGGCCGTGTGGGCCATGGCTTCGCATTCCTCTGGCGTAAGCCGCAGTTCGGCTTTGTGCTTGAGATACACCTGCGTGGCTTTGGCCGCCATGGGACTGTTGAGGTAGACCGGCAGCTTGCGCGGGATGACACCCTGCGCCTTGAGAACCTGGATGCAGTGCAGCAGGCTTTGCGCGCGCCCCACCGCGAAGGCCGGGATCACCACCACGCCGCCGCGCGCAGCCGTCCGGGTAATCACATGGCCCAGCGCCAGAATGGGATCGGAGTCCTTGTGCAGCCGGTCGCCGTAGGTGGATTCCACCACTAGGTAATCGGCGCCGTCCATCTGCGAAGGCGGCCCGAGCACGAGGTCATTGGGCCGGCCTATGTCCCCCGAAAACAGGATCGAGCGAGAACCGTTGTCCAGCTGCACAAAGGACGAGCCCACCATATGGCCCGAAGGCGTCAGGCTGGCGTTCAGGCCCGGTGCCGGTTGCCAATGTTTGCCAGTGGGCACCGGATGCAGCAGCTTGAGGCAGCGCAGCGCATCTTCGCGCGTGTACAGCGGCAGCGCCGGCGCGTGCTTCGAAAAGCCGTGCCGGTTGGCGTATTCGGCTTCTTCTTCCTGCAGATGCCCGGCGTCGGGCAGCAGGATGCTGCACAGGTCCGCGGTGGCCGGCGTGCAGAACACTTTGCCTTTGAAGCCCTGGCGGGCAAGCAACGGGAGGTAGCCGCTGTGGTCTATGTGGGCATGGGTGAGGATCACGGCATCGATGTCGACCGCTGCGACAGGCAGCGGCGACCAGTTGCGCAGGCGCAGCGGCTTGTAGCCCTGGAACAGGCCGCAATCGACCAGTACGGCGGAATCGCCGTACCGGACCAGGTATTTGGATCCGGTGACGGTATCGGTAGCACCCAGGAATTGGATTTTCATGGCGTCAGCTTAGGCGCGGTGCAAGCAGGTGTGTTTGATGTAGCGCAGACAGGGCGCATTCGGAGGTACTGGGCAGGAGGTGGCCATGCTGAATGCGCGAGGCTTGGCCGCATTCCGGAGCGTGGCTCAGGCCGCCGCCGGGTAGCCGACGGTCTGGGACAGCAGGACCTGCTGGTCGTGCGTGAGGCCCAGCGCATCGGCGATCACCGCGTGGTCTATCCACGCGCGGATCACCGCGCCCAGGCCGCTGCTGGCGGCGTAGAGGTAGGCGTTCTGCGCCATGGCCCCGGCCGCGACGTGCGCATAGGCCTCGCGGCGGCCGGCGGGGATAAAGCGCATGCGCGCATGGTCGACGACATAGACCAGGTCCAGCGGCGCATCGTCGACGAAGTCCTGGTAGCCAGTGATGCGCCTCAGGTCTGCGCCCGCGGCCAGGTGCAACTCGTGCCTGGCGGCGTCGTAGCGGTAGGCGCCGGTCGGCAGGGCCGCGAAAATATCTATCTCATGCGCGCCGAGCGCCGAAGGCGCCGTGCGCCCACCGTCGTCGCGGTTGATACCGCCGGCCGCCCACAGCAGGTTGGACAGAAGTTGCAGCGACAGCGCGTCCGGTTCGTAATCTCTACGGGAGCGGCGCGCGGCCAAGGCCTCCATCAGCGGCAGGCCGCCTTGCCTGTCAGGTGGCGGCAGGGTGATCACGGCGGCCGCGTCGCCCAGCGCGGGCAGCGGCCGCAGCTTGCCCATCAGGCCGAGGGCGATTTTGCTCATGGTTGTCATGTGATGTCTCCTGCAGTGTTGGGGTCAAGGGCTTCAGCCCGAATGGGTCCTTGCGTCCGCGATCGCGCTAAGTTGGCGCACGGCACGGGCCAGCAGGGGCGCCATACGAATGGCGTTGGAGGGGTGGGCAACCGTGTCGCAACTCAGCACGCGTGACACGCCGCTCTCAAGCAAACGGCTTTGGGTCTGCGCGTCGAACAGCGCATGCACGACGATGCACACGGGCGCACCCAGCCAGGCTTTGACCAGCAGGCTTGTCGCTGCGAGCATGGTCTCGCCCGTGGAAACAATGTCGTCGAGCAGCACCGGAACGCACCCCGGCCAGCGTTCGCGGCCGACCAGCCTGACGCCCACGTCGCGGTCGCCGCGGCGCGTTTTGCGCAGCACGGTCCAGGGGGCATTGGCCAACCTGGCCACTTCTGCGACCCACTGCGCGCTTTCCTGGTCGGGTCCGATCAACCAGGGCGATGCGACATGGTCGCGCAGCCAGCGGGCAATCAGCGGGGCGGCGGCAACGACCTGTGTGCGGATGGGATAAATCTCGTCCAGACTGTGCACGCGGTGCAGGTGCGGGTCGACCGTCACCAGGAAGTCCAGCGACGCGGACAGCAGCCGCGCATAGCTGCGTGAAGTGACGGCCTCGCCGGGGTGAAAGCGCTTGTCCTGCCGCATGTAGGCCAGGTAGGGCGCCACCAGGCCAACTTGGGAAGCCCCCAGTTCGCGCGCCGCGTCGGCCGCGAACACCAGGGGGAGGGTCTTGGCATCCGGCCGGTCGAGGCTGCCAACGAGCATGACGCGGCAGCCCTCGACCGGGACGTCGATGCGCACGCCGGTTTCACCATCGGGAAAGTGGTGCAGCGCCAGCTCGCTCCAGCTGCAGCGCAGGCTGCGCGCGAGCTGCGCGGCCAGCTGGGCGCCGCCGGGCAGGGCGAGGACCAGCATGGGGCCGCGCTTCATCGCGCATCCTCCATCACATGCACGGCTTCGGCTTGCGTGGTGGCGTATTCCAGTGCGTAGGCCAGCTCTCCCGGTGAGGCGGCGTGCAGCGTGAACAAAGGCTGGCCGCGCTCCACGACCGCGCCCAGCTGCACATTCATGTCGATTCCGGCGCAGGCCGAGGTGGGCGCTCCCGCGAGCTTGGCGATACGTGCAAGGCGCCGGTTGTCGATCGCGATCACGGTGCCCGCGCGCGGCGAAGGCACGGGCTGTTGGCAAGGGGCGATGGGCGGCTCGCGCAGGCCGCCCTGCGCTTCGCATATCTCCTGGAATTTCTTCCAGGCGCGCCCGTCCTCCAGCACGGCGGTGGCCAACGCTATGCCACTGCCGACCGGCGCCGCGCCGCCGAATTCGAGAAGCTGCCCTGCCAGATGCAGGGAGCGCTGCGCAAGATCGGCCGGTGCCCGGTCTTGGCGGCGCAGCACCGCAAGCACGTCGCGCGCTTCGAGGGCGGGACCGATGCCGCGGCCCACGGGCGCGACGCCATCGGTCTTTAACACGCGCATTTGCAGACCCAGAGCCTGGCCGACCTGCTCCAGTTGCCGTGCGAGCTGGTTCGCGGCATGCGCGCTGCGGACTTTGGCGGTCAGGCCGACGGGCATGTCGATCAGCACGTGCGTGGCGCCGGCCGCCGCCTTTTTTGAAAGTATCGATGCGACAAGTTGCCCCTGGCTGTCGAGGTCCAGGGGGCGCTCAACGCGAATGAGAACATCGTCGGCAGGGCTGAGCCGCACGGCGCCGCCCCAGGCGATGCAGCCGCCGGTGCGCTCGACCACCCGGCGTATCTGCGCCACGTCCAGGTCCACCGGTGCCAGCGTCTCCATGGTGTCGGCCGTGCCGGCGGGCGAGGTGATGGCGCGCGACGAAGTCTTGGGCATGCGCAGACCGCAAGCCGCGATGATGGGGACGATGACCATGGTGGTCCGGTTGCCGGGCAGCCCGCCCACGCAATGCTTGTCCATGACCAGCCCTTCGCCCCAGTGCATGCGCTCGCCGGCGTTGACCATGGCGCGCGTGAGCGCGATGGTTTCGTCCATGTCTAGGTGATCGCCCGCGCAAGCGGTGACGAAAGCCGCGAGCTGCAGGTCCGAATAGCGGCCTGCCGCCACATCCCCGATAACCGCGTCGGCGGCCGCCTGGCCCAGGCGCTTTCCGTAGACCTTGGCGCGTACATGGCCCAGCGATTCGAGCGGCGCAGGATGGTGCAGAGAAACTTCCGCACCCGGCCGAGCGTCGAGCAGGCGCCAGGCAGCCTCGGAAAGGCCGGCTTCATCCGGCGACAGAAAATCACCACTGACCACGTTGAGAGTCGCGACGATGGTCCGCTCGTCCAGCCGAAGTTCCACCCTCGACTGCGCCTCGAAGCCTTCCGAACGGCAGACAGGGCAGTCGCGGTGCATGTACAGCACCGGTTCCTGGTAGGTGTCTATGCCCAGCCTGCGCAGGCGCAAACGGTTGGCGGTATTGGGGTGGAGAGGTTCTTGCACGGCGGTCCTTCTTGCCACTGTAGGTGCGGCACGCGCCTACAGCCTTGATAAAACGCAAGTCGAGGGTAGGTCATCCGACGGGAGGCGCCTGAGCGAAGGCTCGCTCCCGCGCGGACAGCGGTTCCGCCGTTTTCCGCAAACGGTCCAGCACAGCAACATCGGCTTCGGAAGCATCGCCGCGGCGTGCCAGCAGGCGCGCACGCAGCACGTCAAGTGGCGCTTCACAGTCCACGATGCCAAACGGCAGCCGCAGGGCCACCGCCAACGCATGCGCCTCGTCGCGCTCAGTACGGCGCAGGAAGGCGGCGTCAAGAACTACGGGATATCCCGCCTGCAAGGCCCTGCTTGCAATGGCTAAGAGGTGCGCGTAGGTGCGCGCGCCAGCCTCGGCCTGGTACAGATCGATGCCTTTGGCGCGCGAGTCCTCCAGCATGGATAGGCCGTGCAGGCGTTTGCGTTCAACGTCGGAGCGCAGGCGAATCGCACCTTCCCGCTCAACGATGCGCTGCGAGGCGAAAGTCTTGCCGGAACCCGGCAAGCCATGGGTGATGAACAGGCGAGCATTCCTCGGCGCAGTCCAGGCGAGCGCAGTGTCTAGGTAGCGGCGCGCGGCCGGGCTGCCGGCGCAGCGCAGGTCTTCCACTTGGGCTCGCACCAGCGCCCGGTAGACGACGGCAAAGCGCAAGGCCGGCAGGCAGGCGTGGTCGCCCGTCATATCCAGCCACGCATTGAGGAAGCGGAAACACAGGTCCAGCCGTAGATGCGCCCAAAGATCCATCACCACAAAGGCGATGTCGTCCAGCACGTCTATCCAGCGCAGCCCTGGATCGAACTCGATGCCGTCGAAGGCCGCAACACTCTCATTCAGGCGCACGATATTGGCCAGGTGCAGATCGCCGTGGCATTCGCGCACACGACCGTCCGCCTGCCGCGCGGCCCATAGCGGCGCGAGGGCCGCCGCTTCGACGTCCAGCCAGGTCTTGAGCGCGCCGTGCACGACCTCACCCATCAGCGRCCGGGCACCCGCGAGCGCTGCCAGCGCCGCCTGCCGGCGTTGCGGTGCGCTTGCAAAACCACCGGCGGCCCCCATACGCGGCGCGCTTTCATGGAAGCCAGCCAGCAGCACTGCGAGTTCGTCAATGTCGCTCGCATCCAGATCACCCGCATCGGCTTTTTCGCTGAACAGGGCTCCCGGCGCAAAACGGCGCATGCACACCGCATATTCAAGCACCGGCCCTGTGCCGTCCAGCGCCGGGGAGAGCGGCGTACCGGTGATACGCGTGACCCCCAAGTAAAGTGAAGGTGCGAGCCGCCGGTTCAGGCGGACTTCCTCTTCGCAGAATTGCCGCCTGGCCCGCAGGTCGGCGTAATTGACGAAAGGCAGACGGACGGGCTTTTTTATCTTGTAAGCATTGTCCTGCACCAGCAGTACCCAGGAAATGTGCGTCTCAATCACCCGCGCATGCAAAACACCGGCCAGGGCATGGACCAGTTCACGGGCGGGCAGAAGGGCATCGTTTGCGGTGTGCATGGGAAAAGGATAGACCGGGACCGGGAATTCCGTTTGATGCCGGTCAAACGGGCGTATCAGACGCGGCCGGCGCCGCATGCGACTGCAATTTCGGGAAAGCGTATCCCGCTTAAGAAAACCCTAAGGACGGCGCGACACCATGAAGTCATCCAAAAAAGAGGTGCCCTCCATGAACTTTTCGCCACAACCACCATGCCGCAGGAGTCTCTGCCTAGCAATCGCGGCGGCCTGCCTCGCCGGCACGGTATATACGCAGGTCGCCCAAGCAGCCACGCCGGCGGAGATGTTGGGCGGCTACACCGCCCAGGCCGGTGCGCCTGCCGTGCCGGCCCGGGGCCAGCAGCTGTTCACCACACGGCAGGGGCGCGAATGGAGCTGTGCCTCCTGCCATGGTGCAGTGCCCACGCAGGCCGGCAAACACGCATCCACCGGCAAATCGATTGGCCCGTTGGCTCCGGCCTTCAACCCTGAGCGTTTCACGGATGCAGTGAAAACCGAAAAATGGTTCCGCCGCAACTGCAACGACGTGCTGGGCCGCGAATGCAGCACAGCCGAAAAGGCCGATGTGCTGAGCTGGCTGCTCACGCTCAAGCCCTGACGCCGGCAACACCCCCTGAAAGGAAAACACATGATTCGCCGCCTTCGTTCCCGCTTCTACAAATACTGCGCGGGCCTGCTTGCCATGGTCGGCGTGGCGCACACCGCGCTGGCCGATGGCGGGCGTCTGGTGCCACTGCTGCCCAAGTACCAGCAGGAGTGCGCGGCGTGCCATGTGGCTTACCCGCCGGGCATGCTGCCCGCCGCGTCGTGGCAGCGCGTGATGGGCAACCTGAAGAACCATTACGGCACCGACGCTTCGCTGGACGCCGCCACGGTCAAAGACCTGTCCGTCTGGCTGGACGCCCACGCGGGTACCTATAAACGCGTGACGCAAGAGCCGCCGCAGGATCGCATCACCCGATCCGCGTGGTTCATTCGCAAACACGATGAAGTGGCACCTGCCACCTGGAAACTGCCGGCTGTCAAAAGCGCGGCCAACTGCATCGCCTGTCATACACGAGCTGACCAAGGAGAATTCAATGAGCGCGACATCCGAATCCCCCGCTGACACGACGAGTACCCCTTCGGCTCAATTACCCGCCCAGGCCCAGGGTACGGGCAGGGTACTTGTCTGGGATGCTCCGGTGCGTGTTTTCCACTGGTTGCTGGCGCTCAGCTTTACGGGGGCATACATTACCGCCGAAAGCGAAAGCTGGCGACTGCTGCACGTCACGCTGGGCTACACAATGGCCGGCTTGGTGATCTTTCGGGTGCTCTGGGGCCTGATCGGCACGCGTTACGCGCGCTTTTCCAGCTTTGTGCGTGGACCGCGCGCGGTGGCTGGCTACCTGCGTGCCATGCTGCGMCGTCGCCCGGAGCACCACATTGGACACAATCCGGCTGGCGCGATGGCTATCGTGGCGCTCCTGGGGTTGGCCGCTTTGGTCGCGGCGACGGGCTGGGCCAGCTACAACGACCTTGGTGGCGGCTGGCCGGAAGACCTGCATGAGCTGGCTGCCAACACCATGCTGGCGGTGGTGGGACTGCATATTGGTGGCGTGCTGGCTGCCAGTTGGTTGCACCGTGAGAACCTGGTGTGGCCCATGGTCACCGGCTACAAGACCGGCCGCCCTCAGGACGCTGTTGCACGGGCCTGGCGCAGCGTGGCAATCCTGATGCTCGTAGCGGTGCTGGGCTTCTGGTGGCTGCAATGGCAAGGCGCTCCGTCAGGCCGATCGATAGACCGGCCCGCAGCGGCGACGAAAGCTGCCGGCCCGGATGGTGACGACGACTGAGCTCCCTGTGGAACAAATGGGACAATTGCTGCATGCGCATCCTGCTTGCTGAAGACGACACGCTGCTTGGTGACGGCCTGCAGGCCGGCCTGAGGCAGCTCGGCTTTCAGGTTGACTGGGTTCGCGATGGTATGGCTGCAGAACGCGAGTTGCGCGCACAGGTCTATGACGCTGCTGTGCTCGACCTCGGATTACCGCGCAAGGACGGCCTTGAGGTTCTGGGTGCCATTCGGCGGTCGGGCTTCGTGACGCCTGTGTTGGTACTGACGGCCCGAGACGCGGTTCCAGACCGTATACGCGGGCTTGATGTCGGGGCCGACGACTATGTGGTCAAGCCGGTCGATATGCAGGAGCTGGCCGCCCGCCTGCGGGCACTGGTGCGCCGTGCGCACGGTCAACCGCAGGAGTGCCTGCATGCGCAGGATGTCGTGCTCGACCCGGCCGCCCGCTCTGTGCACCAGGCCGGTCAGTCCGTCACACTGTCTACCCGCGAGTTTGACCTGTTGCAAGCGCTCATGCTCAGTGCCAATCGTGTCCTTTCCCGTGAACAGCTCGAGCAGCAGCTCTACAGCTGGGGCAAGGAGGTGGAGAGCAACGCCGTGGAAGTTCATGTCCACAACCTGCGGCGCAAGCTGGGCAGCACGCTGATCCATACGGTGCGTGGTGTCGGTTATATGTTGCAACGCGACGCGCCGAAATCGTGATTCCGCGGCCGCGCTCCCTGCAGGGCCGCCTGACGGCCATGGTGCTTTCCGTGGTGCTGACGGTCTGGCTGGCGACCGCGGCGCTGACATGGCTGGATGCGAGCCATGAGCTGGACGAACTGCTTGATGGCCACCTGGCCCAGGCTGCCGCCCTGTTGGTGGTGCAGCAGGCGCAGGAGCTGGAGGAGGGCGATCGTGGCGTTGATACGCCCACACTGCACCGCTACGCGCCAAAAGTGATGTTCCAGGTGTTTCATGAGAACCGGCTTACGCTGCGTTCTGCCAACGCACCTGTCACGCCCATGGTCGAGCGCAGCAAACAGTTCAAAACCGGCTTCACCACCGTGCAGATGGCCGGTTCAGCGTGGCGGGTGTTTGCCACCTATGGCGCAGAGGACGACGTGCAGGTGTATGTAGGGGAGCAAACGGGCTCCCGCAACGACATCTTGCTGGCGGTGCTGCGCAGCACGCTGTGGCCCATGGCGCTGGCTCTGCCTTTGCTTGCCCTGGCGCTGTGGTGGGCCGTGTACCGCGGCGTTGCACCCATGCGCCGGCTTGGCCACGCGCTGGCCGAGCGGCAACCGGCGGCCGTACTGCCGCTTGCCCTGAACGACGTGCCATCGGAGATGGTGCCTATGGTTGATGCCCTGAACGCCCTGTTTGTGCGCATAGCGACGCTGCTGGAGTCTGAACGGCGCTTTACCGCCGATGCCGCCCACGAATTGCGCACACCGATTGCCGCCATCCGGGCACAGGCCGAGGTGGCGCTGGGCGAAACCGCCGAGGGCCCGCGAAGGCACGCGCTGCACAACACGCTCGAGGGCTGCGACCGGGCGGCCCGGCTTGTGGAGCAACTGCTGACCCTGTCGAGGCTGGACGCTGCTGCACTGCCGGTGTCTACGCCCGTGGACATGAGTGCACTGGTGCGGCGCGTGGTCGCAGAGCTGGCACCCAAGGCCATCAGCAAAACCCAAACGCTGGAACTGGACGCCGCGGAATCCTGCCATCTTCAGGGCGACGAAATCCTGCTGACCGTGCTGGTGCGCAACCTTGTAGACAACGCGGTGAGATACAGCCCTGGGATGGCGCGCGTGAAGGTGTCGGTTCAGCTCCAGGATGGACGGGTGGTTTTGCGTGTGGAAGACAGCGGCCCGGGCATGACCGAAGGCGAACTCCAGCGGCTGGGTGAGCGGTTTTTTCGGGTGACCGGCAACACCGAAAGCGGCAGCGGCCTTGGCTGGTCCATCGTGCGGCGCATCGCGGCCGTGCATGGGATGCTGCTGCAAGTTGAAGCTTCGACCGAGCTGGGTGGTCTTGTGGTGCGGGTGCTTGGGCCACAGGCATCGAGCCCGCTTTAAATGGCCTCGAAGATTCCAGTTGTTGGACCTGACAGTGTTGAGTCCCGTGGTGCAGTCCGAGGGATTCACTCCAGGCCTGTATCAACCTTCTCACTTTTGTGCCACAAGTCTGGACAACTCCACCACGCCGACCGGCGGACGGATCAGCCAGGGCACCATGAAGACCCGTTTGGCCAGTCCGCCGGCCATGCGATCCATMTGCTTGCGCTCACCGGCAAGCCGCGCCGCCAGCAAGCGGTCCGTGGTGCCGGCCGCCAGCACGCTCTTGTTGAGCACCCACGCATAGGGCTCGATGCCGGCGCGGCGCAGGTCGTCCTGCAGGGCGGCGGCCTGTGAGACCGGGGTTACCTCTGGCAGGGCCACCAAAATGATTTTTGTGTAGGCCGCATCCTGCAGCCTCATCAATGGCGTGACAACGCGCGTTGCGCCCTGGCCTTCGTACTCCCGCATCATCTGCCGGTGGTAGGCGCCGGTGGCGTCCATCAACAGCAGGGAATGGCCAGTCGGTGCGGTGTCCAGCACCACAAAGGCACTGCGTCCTTCACTGACAACGTGCGAGAAGGCGTGAAACACGGCCACTTCCTCGGTGCACGGCGACTGGAGGTCTTCCAGCAGCAGGGCCTGCTCCTGCGCATCCAGGCCGGGTGATCTGGCCGCCATGATCTTGTCGATGTAGCGCTGCGTTTCGACTTTGGGGTCTATGCGGTCCACCCGCAGGCCCGGCACTTCGCCCCCTATCGTGCCCGCAAGGTGGGCCGCAGGATCGGTGGTGCTCAGGTGCACGGTTTTGCCGCGCTGGACCAGTCCAAGGGCCAGCGCGGCGGCGACTGTCGTTTTGCCGACGCCACCCTTGCCCATGACCATGATCAGCCCGTGTCCGCTCGCAACCAGTTCGTCGGCCAGGGCGTCCAGACCCGGGAAAGGGCCGACGGGCTCTGCCGCAAGCGTCTTGCCGGGCGCCATGCGACCGGTGTCTGCGGCAAGAAGCGCGCGCAGGGCCGGCAAGCCGACGGTGTCGAACACCCTTAAGGGCACTCTGTCCTGCGGCAGTGCGCGCAGGGAAGAGGGCATTTCTGCCAGGGCCTGCTGCCCGACAGCCTCGATGGCCGCCGCCACCGCATCGGCTGCATCGCTGGCGTGAAACTCGCCATTGACCACCAGCCGCTGGTTGTTCAGGCTCAAGGCCCGGAGTTCCCCAGAGGTGCGTGCCGCCTCGGCAATCGCACCCCGGTCCGGTCGGGTAACCAGAATCACAGTCGTTCTAGCCGGGTCGCCCAGAGCCGCCAGCGCCGCCTTGAACCGCTCCTCCTGCATCTTCAGGCCCGAGTGAGGACCCAGACAGGATGCCCCACGGTCGTTGCCATCCAGAAACCCGCTCCATGCCTTGGGCAGGCTGAGAAGGCGCAAGGTGTGTCCCGTCGGCGCCGTGTCAAAAACGATATGGTCGAAGTGATCCGTATCGTCGGCCAGCAGGGATGCGAACTCATCGAAAGAGGCGATTTCCGTGGTGCAGGCGCCTGACAACTGCTCACGAACCGTTGAAAGTTCCGCTTCGCTGGCCTGCGCGTCCATCTGGGTCAGTACACGCTGCCGGTAGGACTCTGCAGCCGTGTCCGGGTCGATGTTCAATACCGACAGCCCGGGGGCGCCGGGCACCGCTGTGGGGATGTTGCGCAGGTCGATGCCCAGCATCTCGTCGAGATTCGATGCCGCGTCGGTACTGACCAGTAAAACCTTTTTCCCTGCGTCGGCCAGCGCCCGTGCCGTGGCGGTGGACAGCGATGTCTTGCCGACCCCACCCTTGCCGGTAAAGAAAAGATATCGCGTCGGCATCTTGAGAAAGCCCATGGCCTCGGGCTGCAGCCACCGACGTGCTTCTTCATGCGCACGGATGAGGCCAGTATGTGCGATGCCGTCAGTAGTGGTGCTGCGTGTGTGCATCTTTGATCGACCTTACATTTATGCCAGATTGCCAGCAGACTTAAACCACAGCGCCAAACAGCGCCCCCACACCCGCGGTAACGCCCATGGCCAGCGCGCCCCAAAAAGTCACGCGCCACGCGCCAGGCAGAACTGCCGCGCCGCCCGCCCGCGCGGCCATCGCGCCCAGGGATGCCAGAAATACCAGAGAGGTTCCAGACACCCACCAGATCAGCGTGCCGCCGGGCGCCACCGCGGCGACGGCCAGCGGCAAGAGGGCGCCGCATGCAAAGCTGGCTGCCGACGCGAGCGCGGCCTGTAAGGGCCGGGCGGCCATGTCGTCGTAAATGCCCAGCTCGTCGCGCGCGTGCGAACCCAGGGCGTCATGGGCCATGAGTTGCTCCGCAACCTGCCGGGCTAGCGCAAGGTCCAGCCCGCGCGCGACATAAATAGCCGTCAGCTCGTGATGTTCGGCCGCGGGATCCTTCTCGAGTTCGGCATGCTCCCGGGCCAGGTCGGCCTTCTCGGTATCGGATTGCGAATGCACCGACACGTATTCACCCGCGGCCCTCGACATCGCCCCGGCTACCAGGGCAGCCACGCCCGTCATCAGCACATTGCCATGAGTTGCGCTGGCGGCGGCGACCCCCACGATCAGACTGGCGGTTGATACGATGCCGTCATTGGCGCCCAGGACGGACGCGCGGAGCCAGCCGATACGTGAGGTCTTGTGCCGTTCAATATGTCTCATGTATCTATCTTTCGTTGCAAGGAGTTGAATCAGCGACGGCCCGGGAGCATGCGTGTCAGGGTGTTGTCGCGCAGTATGTAGTGG
>NZ_JBFUBD010000046.1:0-19275 GCF_056405935.1 Polaromonas sp. P1_E3 | reverse complement strand
GCAACGCGGGCGGGCGCGTGGTGGCGTCAGCGCCGTTATTTTCTATCAATTGAATAGGCGTCATGGGAAGGTTCGTCTCCCATTTCCCGGCATTTCGGAGGGCAATGTAGCTGGCAAGGACGGGTAGAGACACACCAGGGCCGGTTATTCCTCGTCTTTTTTGCATCCAATTGTTGCGAATGAGAATAATTCGCATATACTCCATTTTCTTCAGAGCCAGCCACAAGTACGCGAGCCCACAGGACTCGCCATTACCGCAGCAAGCCCTCCAAATCTTTCACTTTTTGGGCTTGCACGTGACATCGATTCATCCATCTTCCCGCTTCGCCCTGCGCGAAATTTCTTTGCTGGCCGGTCTGGCCTGTAGCGCCGGCTTTGCGGTGCATGCACAGCCGTTGGCGAATGCGCCGGTGCAGGTCGCAGCCCTGAAAGAGGTCGTGGTCAGCGGTTCACGCAACGAGCAGTCTGCGGAAGACATTCCGCAAACCATCGACGTGATCAATGCCACCGATATCGAGCAGGGCCAGATCCGCGACATCCGCGACGCGGCTAAAAATATTCCCAACGCTTCGGTGCGCCGCGCGCCCGCACGTTTTGGCCTGGCGCAAGGTGACACCGGCCGCGAAGGCAATGCCGGGTTCAACATCCGCGGCCTCGACGGGAACCGCGTGCTGATGATGGTGGACGGTATCCGCATTCCACGCAGCTATGCGTTCAGCCCCAATTCCTTCGGCCGTGACAGCGTGTCCATTGACCTCATCAAGCGCATTGAGATCGTCAAGGGCCCGGCCTCCGTGCTGTACGGCTCCGACGGCATTGCGGGCCTGGTGAACTTCATCACCAACGAGCCGGACGACTACCTGAAGAACGGCAAGACGCTGGGCGGCCGTGCGTCCATCGGGTACAGCGGCGACAACAATGAAACAGCTGTCAGCGGCACGATTGCCGGCCGAGTCAACGAGGCGCTGGCGTGGCAATTAAGCGTGGCCACCAGCCGCGGCAACGAACTCGAAAACCGCGGCGAAACCAGCGGCGCAGGCTTTACCCGTACGGCGCCAAATCCGCAAACAGACAAGGCGAACTCCCTGCTGGCAAAAGTTGTGTTGAACCCGACTTCTTCGCAAAAACACGTCATCACCTTCGAGCACGTCGACAAGAAGAGCGACTACAACCTGCTGACCGCGCGCTCCGCCACGGTGCTGGACTCCTACTCGTCCGGCAAGATGGACCGCGACCGCCTGACCTGGGACGCCAGGTACCAGGTCAACACGGTATTGGCCGACAACATCCAGACAGTGCTCAGCTTCCAGGACGCGAAATCCAACGACTTCACCTATGAGCGTCGCACCGCATTGCCACAGGTGCGCACGCGCGATACCACCTACAGCGAGCGCACGCTGCAGGCCAGCATCCAGGCCGACAAGACCATCCGCATGGGCAGCAACTCTGCGCAGAAGATCACCTACGGCCTGGACCACACCAGCGCAGACATCGAAAACCTGCAGACCGGCCTGGTGCCGCCTGCCGGTGAAACCTTCCCGCTCAAGCGCTTCCCTGATACGAAAGAGACCGCCACGGCGTTCTACGTGCAGGACGAATTCATCCTGGGCGACTGGAGCGTGACGCCGGGCGTGCGCGCCGACAGCTTCAAGATCGACGCGGCGCAGGCTGGGTTCCCCGTGCCTGCCGTGTCGTTGTCAGGCTCGGCCTTGTCCCCCAAGGTCGGCGTCATCTACCGCGCCACGCCGCAGTGGAGTTTCTTCGGCAACTACGCCAGTGGTTTCCGCGCGCCCAATGCCGGCCAGGTCAATGGTTTCTTCCAGAACATCGCAGGCGGCTACCGCACCGTTCCCAACCCCAACCTCAAGCCAGAGAAGAGCCGCAACGTCGAGTTCGGCGTTCGTGCGCGGCTGGACCCGCTGAGCTTTGACACGGCCGTGTTCTATGGCCGCTTCAAAGACCTGATCCAGGACGGCGCCATTGTGAGCGGCGCGTTCGGAAACCCGGGCAATCCCGCCGTGATCCAGTCGATCAACATTGACAACGCCACCATTAGCGGCTTTGAGATCAGGGGCGACATGAAATGGGGCAAGGTCGCCGACGGCCAACTCAGCACGCCCTTCTCTTACGGCTACACCCGCGGCACCGTGAAGAACACCGGCAAACCGCTGGACACGATCGATCCCGCCAAGCTCAGCGTCGGCCTGAAGTATGAGACCGCGTCGTGGGATGTGCGCCTGGACGCGAGCCACCATTCGGCCAAGAAGTTCGACGACATCAGCGCACAGACCATTGCCGCCGCGCCGCCTTCAGTGCCTGTGGCGGCCACGCAATTCGCCGTGCCATCCGCAACCACGCTGGACCTGACCGGCCAGTGGCGCATCAGTAAAACCCTGCGCCTGAACGCCGGCCTGATCAACCTGACGAACAGGAAGTACTGGAACTGGTCCGATGTGCGCGGCGTCGCTGCCAATTCCTCCTTCCGCGATGCGTACAGCCAGCCGGGCCGTTATTTCAACATCTCGCTGGTCGCTGATTTCTGATGCGGCCCTGAACGTTGACGAAAAGGAAAACCATGAGCCAGTCATCCGACCAAGGCATCAGCAACAGTGATGATGTCGCTTCGACCGACGCACAGAGTCTGCCCCCGCCGGAAGCGCTGCTGGCCGGAACGCTCGCCCTGATGACCGGCCACGCCCAGGCCTGCTGCCAGGGGCAGCGGGCGCTGATGGCCAGAAAAATCATCGCCAACCTGCTCATGCTCTGGCGCCACCCCAGCGCGCCACCGGACTTCAGGGCCATTGCCGCCAACCTGCATCCCTTGTGGATGCGGCTGCTACGAGCAAACCCTGACCAGCCGCAGCAGCTTTTGCCTGCAGATCATTCTGACCCCCACCGCGTGCTTTGGCACACAACCCCGGAGACCCTTCAATGAGCGCAGTCCTTCAAACCCAGACGCGGCCCGACGCCGCAAGCCAGGCACACGCCGGCACTGCACCCCTGAACCCCGCATCCTTGCGTGAGCGCTTTGCGGCGGCGCGCAGCAGCGGCAAGCGTGCCAAGGACGCCGCCGAGAGCATCGGCGTCACCGAGGGCCAAGCCATCGCGGCCCACGCCGGAGCGCATGATCTGGTCTTAAAAGCCACGCCGCTCAAAGGCCCCTGGGTTGAAATTTTGCAGGCGCTGGAGCTGTGCGGGCCGGTCATGGCGCTCACGCGCAATGAATCCACCGTGCACGAAAAAACCGGTGTCTACCGCAATATCAGCGCGCAGGGCCATATGGGTCTGGCGCTGGGTGAGGAAATCGACCTGCGCATTTTCTTCAGCCGCTGGCATGCCGGCTTCTACGTCTTCGAGCCCGCAAACGACCCCAGGAACCCGGCTTCGGAAAGCCTGCAGTTCTTTGACGCACACGGTGTGGCGGTGCACAAGGTGTTTGCCCGGCCCGAGACCGACCGTGAAGCGTTCAGGGACGTCGCCAACCAGTTCACGTATGCCGGCAAGGCTTATGCCTTTACGCCCCCCATACCCAAAGACGTGCCCAAGCCCGATTCGGCCATCGACGCAGCCGCGCTGGCTCAAGGCTGGAGCGAAATGAAGGACACGCACGAATTTTTCGGCCTGATCGGGAAGGCAGGGGCGGAGCGCCAGCAAGCCTTCCGGCTCGTTGAAGGCCGCTTCACCCGCAGGGCCGACCTGACGGTAGTCCGCAAGCTGCTCGACGAAGCCTCGATGGACGGCACGCCCATCATGGTGTTTGTGGGCAGCCTGGGCTGTATCCAGATCCACACAGGCCCGGTCAAGCGCATCGAGCCCATGGTCACGCCCACCGCACAGTGGATCAACGTGCTGGATGCGGGCTTCAATCTGCACCTGCGTGAAGACATGATCGAGAGTGCCTGGATTGTCGAGAAGCCCACGACCGAAGGCCTGGTCACCTCGGTAGAGGTATTCGACGGTGCGGGCGAGTTGATGGCGATGTTCTTTGGAGCGCGTAAGCCCGGTGTGCCTGAACTGAAGGCCTGGCGCGACATCGTGGCGCGCCTGCCCCGGCTCAAGGAAGTGGCATGAGCCATGCCGAAAACACCTCATCACCCTATTCCTCATGCAAGGGTTCCCATGAAACCACTTCCACTTCCAGTTCAATGTCCAATCCGCCGGCGCGACGCCTTGCGGTTTTTTTCACTCCCGGCGGTTTCCGCCGTCTCCAGCGTTTGCGGCCTGTCTGCGAGTGCTGTGCTGGCTCAGACGGCCCCGGCGAAGATGCCGCGCATCGTCTCGGTGAGCGGCGCGACCACGGAAATCGTTTACGCGCTGGGCGCTGAAAAACAGCTGGTCGGCACCGACACCACCAGCCTGTTTCCGGCCGCCGCATTGCAAACACCCAAGGTGGGCTACATGCGCCAGCTCTCCGCTGAAGGGCTGCTCTCGCTCAAGCCCGATGCGGTGATAGGCACCACCGAAGCCGGGCCCAATGTGGTGATGGACCAGATCCGCAGCGCCGGCGTCAAGGTGGAACTCGTTGATGCCGACCACAGCTGGGCGGAAGTGCAGCGCAAGGTCACGGCCGTCGGGCGCGCGACGTCGCGTGTTGCACAAGCCGCCTCGCTGCAGGCAAAGCTTGATGCCCAGTGGGCCGAGGTGATCGCCACGGTGGCCCGTCACACCGGCCGAAAACCCCGCGCCGTTTTTATCCTCAGCCATTCAGGCAGTCCGCAGGTCGCCGGCGACAAGACCGCCGCGCACGCCATGTTTCGTTACGCGGGCCTGGACAACGCCCTGATCGCGCCCGGCAGTTCCGCCAACTTCAGCGGCTACCGCCCGATGACACCCGAGGCCCTGGTCACAGCCGCGCCGGATGTGATCGTCACGACCACGCAGGGCATTGAAGCCGTCGGCGGGATTGAGAAATTCTGGCAGCGCCCGGGCCTGGAGCTCACACCCGCCTACAAACGCCGTGCGCTGGTGGCGCTTGATGCGCTTTACCTGATCGGGTTTGGCCCGCGCCTGCCGCAGGCCGTGGCCGAGCTGCACCGGGCCAGCCTGAAGGCGCTGGCATGAACGTAACCGCGCCGCACGGCGAGCACCGGCGCTGGCCTGCCAGGGCGGTGCTGGGCGCGGGTGTCCTGCTCCTCGCTATCAGTTTTATAGCTGGTAGCGCGCGTGGCGCCTACGCCATAAGCCCTTTTCAGTTATGGAATGTGCTGGTCGACATGCTGGCCGGAAGCGCCCTGCCAACACCCGAGCATCTTGTTTTCATGAACATCCGCCTGCCGCGCTTGCTGCTGGGCGTGGCGGCCGGCGCGGCGCTGGGCATGTCGGGCGCGCTGATGCAGGGCCTGTTTCGCAACCCGCTGGCCGACCCCGGCCTGATCGGTGTCAGCAGCGGTGCGGCTTTGGCTGCGGGCATGACCATCGTGCTGGGCAGCCTGTGGTTTCCCGACATGCCGCGCACGCTGGGCAGCTGGACGCTGGTGCTCATGGCCTTTATGGGCAGCCTGCTGGTTACGGTGCTGGTGTATGCGCTGTCGCAGCAGGACGGCGCCACGCGCGTCGGCATCATGCTGCTGGCCGGCATTGCGGTGAATGCGCTGGCCGGCGCGGGCCTGGGTTACCTCACTTTCCTGGCCACCGATGAGCAGCTGCGCAACATCCAGTTCTGGCTGCTCGGCAGCCTGGGTGGCGCGCGCTGGAGCGCGGTGGCGCTGGTGTTCTCCGTGGTGCTGGCCGCGGTATGCGCCGGCCTGACATTGGCCAAACCCCTCAATGCCATTGCGTTGGGGGAAGCCCAGGCCGCCCTGCTGGGCGTGCCGGTCGAGCGCGTCAAGCGTTTTGCCGTGCTTGTGACAGCGCTGGCCGTCGGCGCCGTCACGGCCACCACCGGCATCATTGGCTTCATCGGCCTGGTGGCGCCCCATTGCGTGCGCCTGGTGGCCGGGCCTGACCACCGCATTGTGCTGCCGGGCTCGGCCCTGTTGGGCGCGGCACTGGTGCTGGTGGCCGACAGCGTGGCCCGCACCGCGGTCAAACCGGCCGAATTGCCGCTGGGCGTACTGACAGCCTTTGTCGGCGTGCCTTTCTTTTTACTGCTGCTGCGGCACTTCCGGAGCCGGCTGTGATGCCCGCCGTGAGGACTTGTACATGAACGCACGCAACCAGACTGACTTCCTGCCGATGGCCGGGCTGCTGGAGATGACAGGCGCCGGCGTCGAAGTGCCGGAACGTACTTTGTTGCAAGGTGCGTCTGCGCAATTCATGGCGGGCCAGGTGACCGCAGTGCTTGGGCCCAACGGGGCAGGCAAATCTACTTTGATGTCGTTGCTGACCGGCCAGCGCCAACCCGCCAGCGGCCAGGTATGTTTGGGCGGCAAGGCGCTGGCCGCCTACGCACCCGCCGAGCTGGCCCGTATACGCGCCTCGGTGGCGCAGGAAACGCAGGTCGCATTTGAATTCACCGTACGGGAGGTGGTCGAACTGGGCCGCTATCCGCACCGACACAAGCCGGGCCGCAGCACCGCGGATATTCCGCTACAGGCCATGAAGGTGACAGCGGTTGAGCATTTGCAGCACCGCGTGCTCAACACGCTTTCAGGCGGGGAGAAAGCGCGTGTCCACCTGGCGCGCGCGCTGGCGCAGGTGTGGGAACCCGTGACAGATATTTCAGGCCCTACCCCTGCTAGATGGCTGTTGCTGGACGAGCCAACCGCTGCGTTGGACTTGCAGCACCAGCACCGCGTGTTGCAACTCGTGCGCGCATGGGCTACGGCGCAGGGCGTGGGCGTGGTGGCCGTGCTGCATGACCTGAACCTGGCGCTGCGCTACAGTGACCGCTGCGTGGTGCTGCAAGGCGGGCAGGTGGTGGGCGGCGGCGTCACTGCCGATGTGCTCACGCCGTCTTGCATCGAGAAAGTCTGGAGCGTGGTGGCGCATCCGGTGGCGACACAGGGCGGGCCGCCCGGGCCGCGCCAGTATTTGTTTGACGCGCCTGTCTAGAACTCCGGCTATTCAGGTCGAAAGGGCAATCACCACAGCGGATTCGTCAATCAAGGCCTGTACAAGCGTTTTGGCCTTGAGTCCACTGCCCGCCGCAGCAAACCCCACCAGCTGCAAGCCGCCATCCAGCTGCAGCGACACCTCGTCGCCGCTCACACCGCGGCTGATACGGACCGCCTTCCCATTGAGATCTTGAACGCCCGGCGCCGTAGCGGCGCGCGACTGCGCTGTCACGGTCACCGCTGTGGCCTTGCACAGGGCCAGCACTGCCTGGCCCTTTTGCAGCCCCAGCAATTCAACGCTTGCCTTGGTGATGCGCGAAACCAGCAAGGCGCCGCCGGCCAGGTTTAAATACACACGCGCCATCTGTCCCCGAACTTGCAGCTTGCCGACCTGGCAAGGCAACTGGTTGCGCATGCTGGTGCGCACGCTCATGTAGGGCAACGCGGGCAGGGCGCGCGGCAGCAACAGTTCGTTGGACTTGAAGGCAGACAGCACCTGGCTGCGCGTTTCATTCAGCAGGCCTGCCATCGCCAGCAGCTTCTGGCCTGCCGGGGTTAGCGTGGCGCCGCCACCGCCTGAGCCGCCCACAGCGCGCTCCACCAGCGCCACACCAGCCAGATTGGTCAATGTGTCGATAGCCTGCCAGGCGGCCTTGTAGCTGACCCTGGCTTGCCGCGCTGCCTGGGAGATCGAGCCGCTTTCACCGACCAGGCGCAGGATTTCGATGCGCTTGTCGGCCGGCTCATGGCTGAAGGCGCTTGTGAAGGAGGGAGCAGCAGGCGAGGAGGTGGCAGCTTTTTTCATGGAGGCCCCGGGACAGGTATCGCTATTCTAAAATAGAATAGCGATTCGTCAGGAGTGGTTTTTCTTTCAAGCGCATCGTCGCCTCCTTCGCTGTCATCTCCCGTCTTTCATCACCGGAGTTTCACCATGTCCAAACCTGCGTCGCGCTGGCTGCCGGCTCTGTGTCTCGTGCTCGCACCGGCCGCTGCGCTGGCCGATGATGTCCAGGTTGCTGTGGCAGCCAATTTCACCGCGCCCATGAAGCTGATTGCTGCGGACTTTGAAAAAGACACGGGCCACAAAGCCGTGCTGACCTTCGGCGCTACCGGCAAGTTCTACGCGCAGATCACCAATGGCGCGCCGTTTGAAGTGTTTCTTGCGGCCGACGACGAAACCCCCGCGAAGCTGGAGAAGGAGGGTGCGGCCGTGAATGGCAGCCGCTTCACCTATGCCACTGGCAAGCTGGTGCTCTGGTCGGCCCAGCCCGGCGTGGTTGATGTGCGGGGCGAGGTCCTGAAAAAGGGCGCCTTCAAAAAGATCGCCATCGCCGCCCCCAAGCTCGCGCCCTACGGCGCTGCCGCCGTCGAGACCATGAATAAACTGGGCCTGCAAGCCGTCCTGGAGCCCAAACTGGTGCAAGGCGAAAGCATCGGCCAGACCTTCAGCTTTGTCTCTACCGGCAATGCGGAGCTCGGTTTTATTGCGCTCTCGCAGGTCTACGAAGGCGGAAAAATCAGGTCGGGCTCGGCCTGGGTTGTTCCCGGGAGCCTGCACAGCCCGATCCGCCAGGATGCGGTGCTGCTGGCCAAGGCCAAAGACAGCAAGGCCGCGGTGCAGCTGATGGCCTTTCTGAAAACAGAGAAGGCCAGGGCGGTGATCCGTTCTTTCGGCTACGAGCCCTGAAGCTGCATCAATCGACATATAAAAAAGAAGAGGCACTGACCCATGCTGGACGATGCAAGTTTTCAGGCGCTGGTGCTGACCTTGAGGCTGGCCGCCACCACCACCGTATTGCTGCTGCTTGCCGGCACGCCGCTGGCCTGGTGGCTGGCGCGCACGCGTTCCTGGCTCAAGGGGCCGGTGGGTGCGCTTGTAGCGTTGCCGCTGGTTTTGCCGCCGGTGGTACTGGGCTTTTACCTTCTGGTGCTGATGGGGCCGAACGGCCCAGTGGGCCAGCTCACACAGTCGTTAGGGTTGGGTGTGCTGCCGTTTACCTTTGCCGGACTCGTGGTGGGATCGGTGCTGTATTCCATGCCTTTCGTGGTGCAGCCGCTGCAAAACGCCTTTGAGGCGATTGGCGAACGGCCGCTGGAAGCCGCCGCCACCTTGCGCGCGTCGCCGCTGGATACCTTTTTCAGCGTGGTGCTGCCGCTGGCCCGGCCCGCCTATCTGACGGCCGCCGTCATGGGCTTTGCGCACACGGTGGGCGAGTTCGGCATCGTGCTCATGATGGGGGGCAACATTCCGGGTCAGACGCGGGTGATGTCGGTGCAGATTTACGACCATGTGGAAGCGCTGGAGTACAGCCAGGCGCACTGGCTGGCCGGTGGTTTGCTGGTGTTTTCTTTTCTGGTCCTGCTGGCGCTGTATACATTGCAGCCGGGGCAGCGAAGGGGGCACGGCGCGTGAGACCGATGGACCCGGCAGTCGCCGTGGCGGGCATTGCTGCTTCATTTCGCCGCAATTTCGGGGGGTTCTCGCTCGACGTGGCGCTGGCGCTGCCGGGGCGCGGCGTCACCGCCGTCTTTGGCCCGTCGGGCTCGGGCAAGACCAGCCTGTTGCGCAGCGTCGCGGGGCTGGAGCGTGCCGGCAGCGGCTACCTCGCCGTCAATGGCGAGGTGTGGCAGGACGATGCAGGCGGCGTTTTTGTGCCGGTGCACAAACGTCCGCTGGGCTATGTGTTCCAGGAGGCGAGCCTCTTTGCGCATCTCGACGTCAGCTGTAACCTGGACTTCGGTCTGCGCCGTGTGCCCGCGGCCCAACGCCGTGTACCGCTGGAACGTGCCATTGAATTGCTGGGCTTGCAAAAGCTGATGCGGCGCATGCCTGGCACACTTTCGGGCGGCGAGCGCCAGCGCGTGGCCATCGCGCGCGCTCTGGCCACCAGTCCGCGCCTCTTGCTCATGGACGAGCCACTGGCTTCGCTGGACCTTGCCCGCAAGGCGGAAATCCTGCCCTACCTGGAGCGCCTGCATGACGAGCTGGACATGCCCGTGCTCTACGTCAGCCATGCGCCCGACGAAGTCGCCCGGCTGGCCGACCACCTGGTGCTGCTGGACGCGGGGCGCGTGACGGCCTCGGGCGCCACACGCGAGCTCATGACGCGGCTGGACCTGCCGCTGGCCCATGGCGACGCCGCCGCCGCGGTGATTGACGCGACGGTCAGCGCCGTCGAGCCGCAGTGGCACATGAGCCATGCCGAGTTTTCCGGGGGGCGCATCAGCCTGCTCAATCCCACCTTGCAGGTCGGCCAGCGMGTGCGCGTGCGCATCCAGGCGCGTGACGTGAGCCTGACGCTGGAGCGCCAGGAGGGCACCAGCGTGCAGAACATCTTTGCGGTTACTGTCACCGGGTTTTCCGCCGACAGCCCGGGACAAGTGATGGTCAGCCTGGACGCCGGCGGCAGCACACTGCTGGCGCGGCTCACCCAAAAGTCGGCGGAAGCCCTGCAATTGCAGCCCGGCAGTCGTGTGTACGCGCAGGTCAAGGGGGTGGCGGTGCTGGGCTGATGCGTTAGTCTTCAGTTGGCTTGCTATTAAAAAGATAGCTGCTTGCGCTTGCCAGTATTGGGTGAAAGGCTAATTTCCTATGAAATCTTCGGCGAATTCCGACATTCGAGCTGACCAAGGGGCGCCGTATGAGCCGGTCGGGCCGGCCGAGGCCGCCCGGCTCAGTATTCGAGCCGCTCTGGCCGGATTTCCTGCAGGATGGTGGTGGCGATCTCTTCAATCGACTTGGTAGTGGTTGACAGCCAGCGTATGCCTTCGCGCCGCATCATGGCTTCGGCCTCATGGATTTCGTCGCGGCAGTTCTCCAGGCTGGCGTATTTGGAGTTGGGCCGGCGCTCATTGCGTATCTGCGCCAGGCGCTCGGGTGCGATCGTCAGCCCGAAGATTTTCTTGCGGTGCGGCACCAGCGCCGGTGGCAGCTGGCGGCGCTCAAAGTCTTCGGGGATCAATGGGTAGTTGGAGGCCTTCAGCCCGTATTGCATGGCCAGGTAAAGCGAGGTCGGCGTCTTGCCGCTGCGGCTTACGCCCACCAGGATGACGTCCGAACCGGCCAGGTCGCGGTTGCTCTGGCCGTCGTCGTGCGCCAGCGAAAAATTGATGGCCTCGATGCGGTCGTCGTATTCCTTGCTTTTGGAGGCATCTGAAAACCGGCCTACCCGGTGGTTGGACTTGATGCCCAGCTCACCCTCCAGCGGCGCCACAAACATGCCGAACATGTCCAGCAGCATGCCGTTGCAGTGGGCCTTGATGACAGCCAGGATCTCCATGTTGACCAGCGTCGTGAAGACGATGGGCCGTTTGCCCTCGACTTCGGCCGTGTGGTTGATCTGCCGGATCGCCTGGTGGGCCTTGTCCACGCTGTCGATAAAAGGCAGGCGGACATGGCGCGGCTTGAATTCAAACTGCGCCAGGATGGCGTTACCAAAGGTTTCAGCGGTGATGCCGGTGCCATCGGAGATGAAAAACACGGTGCGTTGGGACATGGAGGTACTGGAAAAAGGAGCTGAAGAGGAGCTAGAAGGAGCTTAAAGAGCGCTGAAAAGGCGGGAAGGGGTGTTTGACTGGTTGAAAGCCGGGTGAAAGCCTGACACGGCACGCCGGGCCCGAGGCCCCTACAATCGTGGCAATTATCCAGTTTGTCACATCATGCACCGCCACAACCCCTTCGAACAACAACAAGGTTGCCTGCCGCGCATGGTGAATTCCCCGGTTTTTAAACCTCCCGGAGTATTTTCATGTCCAAGCTGTTTGAGGCGACCGCCCTGGTCGTACCGTTTGAAAACCTGAGGATGACAGACGTCGAGTCCGTCGGCGGCAAGAACGCCAGCCTCGGCGAGATGATTTCGCAACTGCCGACCGGCCCCAACGGGGTTCGTGTCCCCACCGGTTTTGCCACAACGGCCCACGCCTTCCGCGTGTTCCTGGCGCACGACGGTCTCGACAAAAAAATCAACGGCGTGCTGGACACGCTCAACACCGACGACGTGCGCGCACTGGCCGAAGCCGGCGCCAAAATCCGAAAACTGGTTGAAGCCCAGCCTTTCCCGGCCGACCTGGAAAAAGCCGTTCGCGACAGCTTTGCCGCCCTCAGCGCCGGCAATGCGCAAGCCAGCTTTGCGGTGCGCTCATCCGCCACGGCGGAGGACTTGCCCGACGCATCGTTTGCCGGCCAACAGGAAACCTTCCTGAATGTTGTGGGCATCGAGGACGTGCTGCACAAGATGAAAGAGGTGTTCGCATCGCTCTACAACGACCGAGCCATCAGCTACCGGGTTCACCAGGGCTTTGCTCATTCCGATGTGGCGCTTTCCGCCGGCATCCAGCGCATGGTGCGCAGCGACAAGGGCGCGGCCGGTGTGATGTTCACCATCGACACCGAAAGCGGCTTTGAAGACGTGGTGTTCATCACCTCCAGCTACGGCCTGGGCGAAACGGTGGTGCAGGGCGCCGTCAACCCTGACGAGTTCTATGTGCACAAGCCGATGCTGAAAGCCGGCAAGCGCGCGGTGATCCGGCGCAACCTGGGTTCCAAGCTGCTGCAGATGGAGTTCACCAGCGCCGATGAGAAAAAAGCCGGCGGCAAGCTGGTCAAGACCACCGACGTGCCGACCGAGCTGCGCAACCGCTATTCGCTGACTGACGCCGACGTCGAGCAATTGGCCCGTTATGCATTGATCATCGAAGCGCATTACGGCCGCCCGATGGACATCGAGTGGGGCAAGGACGGCATCGACGGCGAGCTGTACATCCTGCAGGCACGTCCCGAAACCGTGAAGAGCCAGTCCAAAGGCAAGGCCGAGCAGCGCTACAAGCTCAAGGGCACCGGCACCGTGCTGGCAGAAGGCCGGGCGATTGGCCAGAAGATCGGTACGGGCGCAGTCCGCATCGTGCACGACATCAAGGACATGGACCAGGTGCAGCCCGGCGATATCCTGGTGACGGACATGACCGACCCGAACTGGGAACCGGTGATGAAACGCGCCAGCGCCATCGTGACCAACCGCGGCGGTCGCACCTGCCACGCAGCGATCATCGCGCGTGAGTTGGGCATCCCGGCCGTGGTCGGCTGTGGCGACGCCACCGAAACGCTGAAGGACGGCATGCTGGTGACGGTGAGCTGCGCCGAGGGCGACACCGGCAATATCTATGACGGCCTGCTCGAGACCGAAGTGACCGAGGTGCAGCGCGGTGAGATGCCGCCGATTGACATGAAGATCACCATGAACGTCGGCAACCCGCAGCTGGCGTTTGACTTTTGCCAGATCCCCAACCACGGCGTTGGCCTGGCGCGCCTGGAGTTTGTCATCAACAACAACATCGGCGTTCACCCCAAGGCGATTCTTGACTACCCCAATGTCGATGCCGACCTGAAAAAAGCGGTGGAAAGCGTAGCCCGCGGCCATGCCTCCCCACGTGCCTTCTATGTCGACAAGGTGACCGAAGGCGTGGCGACCATCGCGGCAGCCTTCTGGCCCAAGCCCGTGATCGTGCGTCTGTCGGACTTCAAGTCCAACGAATATCGCAAGCTGATCGGCGGCTCACGCTACGAGCCCGAAGAAGAAAACCCTATGCTGGGCTTTCGCGGCGCATCACGTTACTTGAGCCCTGATTTTGGCGAAGCCTTTGCGATGGAGTGCGAAGCGCTCAGGCGCGTGCGTGACGATATGGGCCTGGTCAATGTGGAAGTCATGGTGCCATTTGTCCGTACGCTTGGCCAGGCCAAAAAGGTCACCGACCTGCTGGCCCAGCACGGCCTCAAGCGCGGCGAGCAGGGCCTGCGCGTGATCATGATGTGCGAAGTGCCCAGCAACGCCATCCTGGCGGACGAGTTCCTGGAGTACTTTGACGGCTTCTCGATCGGTTCGAACGATTTGACCCAGCTCACGCTGGGCCTGGACCGTGACTCAGGGCTGGACATCCTGGCCCAGGACTTCGATGAACGCGACCCCGCCGTCAAGGCGATGTTGAGCCGGGCCATCCAGGCCTGCCGGCGTGCGGGTAAATACGTCGGCATTTGCGGCCAGGGCCCCAGCGACCATCCCGACTTTGCGCAGTGGCTCAARGACGAGGGTATTGGTTCGATCTCGCTGAATCCCGACACGGTGATCGACACCTGGAAGCAGCTGGCCAACTAAGGGCTGCAAGGCCATTTCAAGGCCACCTAAAAAAATGAGCTGTGAATGCGCTGCGGAGGAATCCGCAGCGCTTTTTTTTCGGGCGTTCCCGAGGGAAAACCCCCGCTGGCAGGTATTTTCCTGATGAACAATCGGTGAGCCGTCCGACGACAATCGAAACAGCGCCGTTTTTTTCTCCTGTTCGCTGTCTTTGCTTTCATCTTTCTTTTACCGCCACGAGCCATGCTTGCTGTTGCCACCACCACCAAATTGCTCGCTGAAATCGCCCTGCTGGCACTGGCCGGCCAATGGGTGGTAGGCCTGCTGGCAGGCGCGGCAAGGGGCCGCAATCCCTTTTACCGCGTGCTACAACTGGTAGGCCGGCCCTGGGTGAAGGCAGCGCGCTGGATCTCACCGCCGGTGGTGCTGGAGCGTCACCTGCCGCTCGTGGCTTTTCTGGTGCTCGTGCTGGTGTGGGCCGGAGCAGCCGTCGCCAAGGTCCGCATCTGCCTCGAAATCGGTGTGGCCCTATGCAAGTGAGAACGATGCACGCGCTGCATTACCATTTCCTGAAGGTGCAGGCCGTGTTGTTGCTGGCCTGCGGGCGCCGTCCAGCGGCTCTGTCAAGGTTTGAAGAGATGCTGAGCCTGGTGCCCGTGGATGCCTACGCGCTGGCCAGCAGCGCCCACGTGCAGGCGCAGCTCGGCCGCAGGCCGGAGGCCATCACAGGCCTGCAACAGCTCACCGCGGCGCACCCGCAGAATGCAGCGGCCTGGTTCAACCTGGCTTATCTGCTGCAGCAGGATGGCCGCCACGATGAGGCGGGTTTCGCATTTGAGAGCGCTGTAGCGATAGATTCACGCATGGACCAGGCCTGGTACGGCCTGGCGCTAGTGCTGATACAACAGCAGCGGTTTCACGAGGCGGCCCAGGCGCTGGAAAGGAACACCGCACTGCAGCCCCTCAGCCCCTATGGCTGGTACCGGCTGGCACAAGTAAATTTTTCCTTGGGCGACATGGACAAGGCGCGCACAGTCATTGCACATCTTCGGCGGTTTGAACCCCGTGTGGCAGCGCAGCTGGAGCACGAGCATGGCTTGGCGTCCCGGCAAGGTGAAGGCAAGGGCGAAGGCGCGACGAGCAACGGCCGCGCCGCTTCCAGGGTAGCTCATGCAGCCCACTGACAGCCATCGCCGTTACTGGCGCAAGACCCGCGTCATCACGGCCGCCTTGCTGCTGGTGTGGTTTGCCGTCACCTTCGGCGTGAGCTATTTCGCGCGGGCGCTGAACTTCACATTTTTCGGCTGGCCTTTCAGTTTCTGGATGGGCGCGCAGGGCGCCTTGCTCGTCTATTGCCTGATCGTCGGTCTTTATGCCTGGTACATGAACCGGCTCGATATCGAACATGACGTGGCGGACGGAGACTGAATGGCCGRCTTCTTTGGTTCGCGCGACGGGATCACGCTCTCCAGCCAGCAATTCAAGGCACAGCTCAACCGTGTCTACCGCTGGTACACGCTGGGCCTGGTGGTATTCGTGGTCATTCTGGCGGGCCTGGAGCGCATGGGCCTGCCGCGCCTGTGGATAGGCTCGGCCTTCCTGCTGGCCACCATTGGCCTTTATGCAGGGATCGGCGTGATGAGCCGCACCACCGACGCTGCTGAATATTACGTGGCGGGCAGGCGCGTGCCGGCGGTCTACAACGGCATGGCCACCGGCGCCGACTGGATGTCTGCGGCGTCCTTCATCGGCCTGGCGGGCACGCTGTATCTCACCGGCTACAGCGGCCTGGCCTTTGTCATGGGTTGGACAGGCGGCTATTGCCTGGTGGCCCTGGTGCTGGCGCCTTACCTGCGCAAGTTCGGCCAGTTCACCATTCCTGACTTTTTGGGCGAGCGTTACGGTGGCCACTTGCCCCGACTTATTGGCCTGGCAGCTGCCATCCTGTGTTCTTTCACCTACCTCGTCGCGCAGATCTATGGCGTCGGCCTGATCACTTCGTACCTCACCGGTATCGCGTTTGAGCTGGGAATTTTTTTGGGCCTTGGCGGTATCCTGGTGTGTTCGTTCCTCGGGGGAATGCGCGCGGTGACCTGGACGCAGGTGGCCCAGTACATCATCCTGGTCGTCGCTTATCTGATCCCGGTGGTATGGCTGTCGGTCAAGCAAACCGGTGTTCCCGTGCCACAGCTGGTGTATGGCTTCCAGCTCGAAAAAGTCACTGCGAAAGAAAAAGAACTGTCCACTGACCCCAGGGAATTGCAGGTGCGTGAACTTTTCCGGCAACGTGCCGAAGCGCTCACCGGCAAGCTGGACCATCCGGCGGCCTCGCTGGCCGCAGACAGGCAGGCTGCCGGCAAGCGCATGGAGCAACTCAAGGGCGGCAACGCATCGGTCTCTGAAATTTCATCGGCAGCTCGCGCCCTGGCTGCCATGCCGAAGGACGAAGCCGCTGCGGTCAAGGCCTGGACAGCGGCCCGCGCGGTGGCAGAAACCAAGACCTTGCCGCTTAACGGAATGCCCGCCCACGCGGCGCAGTTCTCGGGCGATCCCAACGGAACACCGAAGGAGCAGGGCGCTTACGACACTTCCCGCCGAAATTTCCTGGCGCTGGTGTTTTGCCTCATGGTCGGCACCGCCGCCTTGCCGCACATCCTGATGCGTTATTACACGGTGCCCAGCGTGAAAGAGGCGCGCCAGTCGGTGACATGGTCGCTGTTCTTTATCTTTTTGCTGTATTTCACCGCGCCCGCGCTCGCGGTGCTGGTGAAGTATGAAATCTTCACCGTGCTGGTCGGCACGCCGTTTGACCAGCTCCCGGCTTGGGTCAACTCCTGGAGCCGGGTGGACCCAACGCTGCTGTCGGTCAGTGACATCAACCGTGACAACATCCTGCAGCTTAACGAAATGACCATAGGTGGTGACATCATCGTGCTGCTGACGCCGGAACTGGCGGGCCTGCCGTATGTCATTTCCGGGCTGGTTGCGGCGGGCGGGCTGGCTGCCGCGTTGTCGACTGCCGATGGCCTGTTGCTGACGATCGCCAACGCGCTGGGCCACGATCTGTATTACAAGATGATCGACCCCAACGCTTCCACCGTGAGCCGGGTGACGGTGTCCAAGATATTGCTGCTCATCGTGGCCTTGTCGGCAGCTTATGTGGCTGCGCAAAAACCGGCCGACATCCTCTTTCTCGTGTCAGCCGCCTTTTCTTTTGCCGCCGCTTCCTTTTTCCCGGCCTTGAGCCTGGGGATTTTCTGGAAGCGCGCCACCGGGATCGCCGCCGTGCTGGGCATGATGTCGGGCCTGGGAGTGACCACGTATTACATGTTCACCACCCAACCCTGGCTGCGCGCCACCTTTGGCATCACCTCGCCGGTGCAGCTGTGGTGGGGGATAGAGCCCATTTCCGCCKGTCTTTTCGGCGTTCCGGTGGGCTTCGCCGTGATTGTGCTGGTGAGCCTGGTCACCCGGCCTCCCAGCCAGAAAGTGCAGGAACTGGTCGAATACATCCGCTATCCGGACCTGAAACACCTTTAAAACCCCGCGGAGCTGATATGCGGGGGATTTTCCCCTCAACGGGCGAATCCGGCTCCTCCTCCCCGCCTTTACCAGCAGGGGCCGCGGAACCGGCTTTGCCGGGCCGCAGGCGCAGCGCCCCCTCGGGGGGCAGCGACCCACACGAAGTGGGGGAGCGTGGGGGTGCTATAATCATTGGCTTCGCCTTGCTGCACCCTTAACGACGCTGGGGCAGCTTCAATCAACCACAAGGAGAGTTTATGCGTCACTATGAGATCGTCTTGCTGATCCATCCGGATCAAAGCGAGCAAGTCCCAGCCATGCTGGAACGTTACAAGGGCATGATCACCGCCGGCGGTGGCAAAGTGCACCGTGTTGAAGATTGGGGCCGCCGCCAGCTGGTGTACCTGATCCAGAAACTGGCCAAAGCCCACTACCTCTGCATCAACATCGAAGCCAGCCAGGCCGTGATGGAAGAAATTGAACACGCGTTCAAGTTCAACGATGCCGTGCTGCGCCACCTGACCGTGGTGAAGAAGAAGGCCGAAACCGGCCCATCCCTCATGATGCGCAACGTCGAGAGGGAAGAAGCCCGTAAAGCCCAACAGCAGGAGTATGCGGCTTAATAGCCAACATGCTGTTGAACGCCTCGCTGCCGCGCATCTGCTTTTGAGCAAGAGCCCGCAGTGAACCACGTTGAACTGACCGCCTGTATCRCCGAGGCAAGTCCTCTTCGCTACACGCCCGCTGGAATCCCCGCCGCCAACTTCGTTCTCGAACACGAGTCCGAAATGATCGAGGCGGGAGTCACCAGACAGGTCAAATTGACGGTAAGGGCGGTGGCCTTCGGAGCGCTGGCTGAGCAATCAGCCAAATCCCCGCTAGGCAAGCCCTTCAGGTTCACCGGTTTTCTCATCAATGCGCGCACCAGCAAAGGTGTTGTTTTTCATATCCAGGCTCTGCACAAGGTAGAGCAAGTACCGAACCCCATTTAAGGAGTCCATCATGGCCGGACCAAAACGTTTCAACAAAGACAAGCGCCCCAAGCGCAATACCCAATCCCTGCTGTTCAAGCGCAAGCGCTTTTGCCGCTTCACTGCAGCAGGCGTTGAAGAAATCGACTACAAAGACATCGACACCCTGCGCGATTTCGTCGCCGAAAACGGCAAGATCATTCCCGCACGCCTGACCGGCACGCGCGCGATTTTCCAGCGCCAGATCAACACCGCCGTCAAGCGCGCTCGCTTCCTCGCGATGCTGCCTTACAGCGACCAGCACCGTAGCCTGTAAGGAGCACGACCATGCAAATTATTCTGCTCGACAAAGTCGTGAACCTCGGTAACCTCGGCGAAATCGTCAAGGTCAAAGACGGCTACGCACGCAACTTCCTGATCCCTTCGGGCCGCGCACGCCGCGCCACGGAAGCCAACAAGGCCGAATTCGAAGCCAAGCGCGCCGAACTCGAAAAAGCTGCGGCTGCCAAGCTGGCCGAAATGCAAGCCCAGGGCGCAAAGCTCGGCGGCACTACCGTCAAGCTCACGCAAAAAGCCGGTGTTGACGGCCGCCTGTTCGGCTCCGTCACCAACCATGACATCTCGGCTGAGCTGACCAAGCAGGGCTTCCCTGTCCTGAAG
>NZ_JBFUBD010000045.1:0-19622 GCF_056405935.1 Polaromonas sp. P1_E3 | reverse complement strand
TTCACGCTTGCGGCCTGGGAGCAAGATCGCGCATCGAATGCAGGCCGCGAGCCTGGCAGCCGCTAACAACAGATTCTCGCTAATACGCCAATACTCAATACGGCGCGTAACGCGGATACAAGGTCCGGAATTTGGTACCGCTCTGCCAGGATCACAAGGCGAAGTGGCTCGGAATCCGAAGTGCCCAGGTTAAGGCCCAAATGGATGCGTGGCCTCCGACAAGAATTAAAACCGCCAGGAAATCAGGGTGGCCGGCCAAAACGGCCGTCGGCCTGCCGCCTGAACTCGGTAGGCGTCATGCCCTTGATCTCCAGGAAACGCCGGTTGAAGTTTGCAACATTGTTGAAACCGACCTGATAGCAGATGTCGGTGACGTTGTGGTCGGTTTGCATCAGCAGGTGGCAGGCGCTGTTGATGCGCACACGGTTGACGAAGTCGGTAAAGCTGTTGCCGGTGGAGCGCTGGAAGAAGCGGCTGAAGCGGCTCTCGCTCATGCCGAGCTCGGCCGCCACGACTGACATCGAGATCGGCTCCGCCATATTGGCGGTAATGCGGTTGACGATGCCGTTGATCTGGTCGACCTGCGCGTCGCCATCAGCGCCCTGTGTGCCCTGCATCTGTACGCTCGACAGCAGCCGATAGTCCGTCCATTGCGCCAGGTCGGCCATGAACTCAAAAAAGTGGCCGAGGCGGCGCACACCGCGCGCGGCCTTGATGTTGTCCCAGTGCGTCTGCGCCTGCTGCGACATGCCGAAGAACTCGATGCCATGGCGTGCCCGTTCGAGCAGCTGCATCACCTCGCGCAATTCGGGAATCCCGGCTGCCGCACGCTCAATGGGTTCGTGGTGGAACTGGATCACCCGGTCACGTCCCGCGGCGCCGCCTTCAGGGGCGTCGAGCGAAATCCAGTTGTGCGGCAGGCGCGGGCCGCACAACACCAGATGACCTGGCTGGAACGGTCCGATCCAGTCGCCGACAAACGCCTTGCCCGAGGTCTCGGTGATCAGATGCAGTTCATACTCTTCATGAAAATGCCAGCGTACCAGCGGGCTCGGGAAGCCGTGCGCAAGACAGCGCACCAGACCGGTTTCAGGTGCCTCGTAGCCCAGCGCGGGGGAACGCGCAATATCGCGCTCAAGCTCGGGTTGGCGCTGAYGGGGGATCGGGCGTCTGGATGTGGACGTTGTCATGGCAGTCTGGGTCAGGGCCGTGAAGCGACGGCCTCATTGTCCTCCCGCACGAGCGCGGCGTGAACGGCCTCCAGCGTGGGCGGATCGGCGCCTTCCCGGGTGCAGTTCAGTGCGGCGGCCGTGGCGGCAAAGCGCATCACTGCGTACCAGGTGTCGCCGCTAAGCCCGCCAAGCTGGGCCGGGTGTTCGACGCCATGCGCAAGCAGCGAGACTGAAAGCCCGGCCGTAAAAGTGTCACCCGCGCCGATGGTGTCGACCACCTCAACACGCGGTGCCGCCACGGTCAACGACCCGTGCCCCATGCGCCAGAGCGTGGCACCGCCAGCGCCGTGCGTAACAATCACCGCTCGCGCCCCGGCTTGCAGGCAATCTGCCGCCAGCGCATCGACAGGTTTGCCGGGCGCCAGCAGTCCGGCATCTTCGTCGCTGAGTTTGACCAGATCGGCCATCGCCAGCCAGCTCATGACGCGCGCGCGGTAGGCTGCCATATCGGAAATCAGGCTGGGCCGCACGTTGGGATCGAACACAATCACACGGTGCCCGGCGTTGGCAGCCATCAGCCCGGTGATGCGCGTGGCAGCAGGTTCCTGCAGGAGTGCGATCGAGCCGAAATGCAGGAAGCAGCATTCCGCCGGCAACTGCGGCAGCGGCTCGGGTGCCCAGGTCGCATCGGCGCTGCCGTGCGTGTAGAAGGCATAGCGATTGGTCTGTGGCGTGCGCTCAACGAAGGCCAGGGTCGACGGCGCGGGGCTGCGCAGGATGAAACGGGTGTCTACGCCGTTGCGTTCGAGAAAACGCATCAGGCGTTCACCGAACAGGTCGGTCGACAGTTGCGTGAGGAAGCCAGTGGGCTGTCCGAGGCGCGCGCAGGCGACAGCCGTGTTGAGCGGCGAACCGCCTTCGTGGCCCAGGAACGCCAGCGTGCCTGTCTCGCTGGCAGTGAAATCGATCAGGGCTTCGCCCGTGAGTGCAATGCGCATGATGGATTGTCTGTCAATGCAAGGCGCCGGCGTCGGCCAAATCAGCTCATCACGTTGCCGCCATCGACATTCAGGGTCTGCGCCGTGATGTAACGCGCCTCGTCGCTGGCAAGGAATACCGCCGCTCCCGCGATGTCTGCCGGTACACCCATGCGGCCGAGCGGCACTTCGAGGCCCACGCGCCGCTTCTTTTCTCCCCGTGGCAACCCTTCTGCCCTGGCAAACAGGCTGTCGACGTGGTCCCACATCGGCGTATCGACCACACCGGGTGCGATGCCGTTGACGCGAATACCATGCGGCGCCATGGCCAATGCGGCACTCTGGGTGTAGCTGATGACCGCGGCCTTGGTGGCGCAGTAGTGCGACACCAGCGCTTCGCCGCGCCGCCCGGCCTGCGAGGCCATGTTGATGACCGACGCGCCCTGTGTGCCGGCTTCGACCATGTGGCGAAGCACGGCCTGCATGACAAAGAACATGCCTTTCACATTGACGGCAAAGAGCTTGTCGAAAGATGCCTCGTCGCTGTCAAGCAGGGGCGCGAGATCGAACACGGCCGCGTTGTTGAACAGGGTATGAATGGGGCCAAAAGCGTCCTGCCCCTGCGCCAGCAGGCGCGCAATCGCCTGGGCGTCCGTCACGTCCGCCGCGATGTAGGTAAGGCAGTCGGGATGGCGTTTCTGCAGGGCCTGCACGGCTTCAGGCGTCGCCACTGCCCGGTCGACCACGCTGCAGTGCGCGCCCTCCGCGATGCAGGCTTCAGCCACCGCCAGACCGATGCCGCCACCGGCGCCCGTCAGAAGCACATGACGGTCCTTCAGACGTTCGCTCATGCTTTTTTTACCCCTGAATTGACAAAATCGGCTACTCGCCCGATCGCGCCGCGCACGGCATCCGTCAGCCGTGTATCGCCTGCGGCATTCCCCCATAGCCCCGCGTCAGAACACAGCGCGCGCACAGGATCGACAGCGTCGCAGATCGCGCGGGCCACCGCCTCGTCCATACCCTGGTCCTGGTAGGCGTAGGGCAACGCGCCCCGGTGCCAGCGCCGCAGGAAAACAAGAAACAGCGCAGGCAGCACTGCGACGCTGTCGATTGGCTGTCCCGCGGCGAGCCGCTCCCGCACCGTGGGCGCGATAAACCCTGGAATCTTTGAGAAACCGTCCGCCGCCACGCGTTGGTTGGTGTCGCGGATCGCAGGGTTGCCAAAGCGCTCGAGCACCACATCTCGGTACGCCGCGAGGTCTATTGGTCCGGGAGCGTCGGGAGAACTCAGGCAGGGAATCACGTCGTCCGTCACATAGTCGTAGGCCATCTTCCGGATGACCGCGTGGTGTGTTCCTTCGTGGATGAAATCCAGCCCGACCAATGTGCCGGCCCAGGCAATGCAGCTGTGCGTGGCATTGAGGATGCGGATCTTGGCCTCCTCGTAAGGCTGCACCGACTCGACCAGKTCCACGCCCACACGGCCCCAGTCGGGCCGCCCGGCCGCGAAATTGTCTTCGATCACCCATTGAATGAAGCTCTCGGCGGTGACGGCCGCTGCATCGTCATGCCCTGTGGCGGCCTTCACGCGAGCAGGCAATTCGGGCGGCGGGCGCGGCGTGATGCGATCGACCATTGCGTTCGGGCAGCGGGTGTTGGCGTTGATCCACGAAAGCAGGTCGGCATCGCCCGTGAGCGCTATGAACTCGAGCAGCCCGTCACGAAAGCGGTCTCCGTTGTGGCGCAGGTTGTCGCAGTTGAGCAGGGTCACCGGGCCGGCCTGCGCCGCCTTGCGCGCGCGCAGGATCGCGCAGACGGCGCCATAGATGGTCACGCCCTCCCCTCCTGCCTCGCCGCGGCGTGCGCGCTCAAGGTCTGCCGCGAGATCATTGAAAGACAGGTCCAGCCTGCCTTTCGTGTCGAGGTAGTAGCCTGCCTCGGTCACGGTGAATGAAATGATGCGGGTGGACGGCGCCGAGCCGCGACAGATCACCGAAGCCAGCGAGTCTTCCCAGGGAAGCACTTCGCGGATGGCCTCAATCTGTTCATAGCGGTATTCGCCGGACGGCGATACGGTTTCCAGCGTGTAACGCCCACCTTGTGCCTGCAAGGCCGCGACAACTTCGGCCATGTCGGGCCGGATGTTGGCGCCCACGATGGACCAACGGGTATCGCCCGCATCGATCAACCGCTGAAGATAAACGGCCTGGTGGGCCCGATGGAACGAACCCAGTCCAAGGTGAAGCACCGTGAATTCCGAAGGCGCCGGTGGCGTTTGCGCAAGAAGCGCTGTTGCGAGAGTCAAGGGAATGTCCGAAAGAGAAAAAAAAATCAGGCCGGAACCGCGCGGCCTTCGCTATTGAACAGATGAAGCACCGAGGGGTCGAGCTCGACCGCCACATCGTCCCCTGCATGCAGCGGTGTCCGTTCGTTCTGGCGCGCTATCAGCGGCACGCCGCCGACGTCGACATGAATCAGGGTATCGGCGCCGAGTGCCTCGATCAGCTCCACACGGCCTTGCACCCCCGAAGCAGAAGCTTGCTTTGGGTGCACACGCAAGCCTTCCGGCCGTACGCCCAGGAAACCATCGCTCGGCAGGCGCCCGCCAGTGGCCGCCGAGAAGCTCGGAATCGCGCTTGCCGCCACCATGTTCATCGACGGCATGCCGATGAACTGCGCGACAAACCGGTTCGCCGGGTGGTCGTAGAGCTCGAGCGGCGTGCCGACCTGCTCGATCAGCCCGTCCTTGAGTACCACCACGCGGTCGGCCAGCGTCATGGCTTCGACCTGGTCGTGCGTGACGTAAATGGTCGTCGCGCCGAGCGCGCGGTGCAGCTTGTGGATTTCGACGCGCGTGTTGCCGCGCAGCGCGGCATCAAGATTGGACAAGGGCTCATCGAACAGGAACACCTTGGGCGCACGCACGATGGCGCGGCCAATCGCCACGCGCTGCCGCTGTCCACCCGACAGGTCTTTCGGCGTGCGGCCCAGGTACTGGGTGAGATTGAGCGTTTTGGCTGCGTACTCAACCTTGGTCTGGATCTCGCCCTTCGGCACGCCCGCAAGCTTGAGCGCAAAGGACATGTTGTCGTACACACTCATGTGCGGGTAGAGCGCGTAGCTCTGGAACACCATCGCCAGGTCACGCTTGCCCGAAGGCGTCCAGGTGATGTCCTTGCCGTCCAGCAGCAAATTGCCTTGGGTGATGGGCTCCAGCCCCGCGATGAGGCGCAGCAGTGTCGATTTTCCGCAACCTGAAGGTCCGACGAAGACGATGAACTCGCCCTTGTTGATTTCAAGATCAACACCGCGGATGATTTGGGTTTCCCCGAAACTTTTCTCGATGTTCTTGAGTTCCAGATAAGCCATGGGTCAATTCCTTTCACTTCACCGCACCGAATGTCAGGCCCTGCACCAGCTGTTTCTGGCTGAACCAGCCGAACACGACGATGGGTGCGATCGCCATCAGCGAGGCGGCTGACAACTTGGCCCAGAACAGGCCTTCAGGGCTGGAGTACGAGGCGATCAATGTCGCCAGCGTGCCGGCCTTGGCCGAACTGAGGTTGAGCGCCCAAAAGGCCTCGTTCCAGCTCAGCACCAGGCAGAGCAGGCCAGTCGAAGCGAGACCGCCCACCGACAGCGGCAGCACAACATGGCGGAATTCGGTCCAGAGACTCGCACCGTCCATGCGTGCGGCTTCCAGTATTTCGTTCGGAATGTCCTTGTAGGCGCTGTAGAGCATCCACACCATGATCGGCAGGTTCGCCAGCGTGAACACAATGGTCAGCGCGGTGAGCGAATCCAGCAGGCCCGCGGTCTGCGCAAGAACGTAGATCGGCACCAGCGCGCCCACCGCCGGCATCATCTTGGTGGAAAGCATCCACATCAGGATGTCGCGTGTCCTCTTCGTACGGAAGAAGGCCATCGAGTACGCGGCGGGTGCCGCGATCAACAGGCCGATGAGGGTTGAGCCCAGGCTGGTGATGAGCGAGTTGCGCGCATACAGCAAGTAGTCGCTGCGGCGCTGCACTTCGCTGAAGTTGTCGAGCGTAGGCTCAAAAATAAAGAGCGGCGGCACATGGATTGCCTGAAGTTCGGTTTTGAAGGCCGTGAGAACCAGCCACCCGAGCGGAAAGAACAGCAGCAGCGCCACGGCCCACGCGCCCACGGTGCGCAGCAGTTGCGGAAGGAAGTTGCTGGGTTGCACAATCGCTCCTTCAGTCGAGGTTCTTGCCGACGATGCGGATGAGGAACACCGCCACGATGTTGGCCACCACGACCGCGAACAACGCGCCTGCCGAAGCCACGCCCACGTCAAAATTCATTAACGACTGCTTGAAGATCATGTAAGTGAGGTTGGTGCTCTCGTTGCCAGGGCCGCCATTGGTGGTGATGGCGATCTCGGCGAACACGCTGAGCAGAAAGATCATTTCGATCATGATCACCACCGCCATCGGCCGGCCGAGATGCGGAATGATGAGATAGAAGAAGCGCTGGAATGAACTTGCACCGTCCATGCGCGCCGCTTCCATTTGCTCGCGGTCGAGCGACTGCAGCGAGGTAATGAAGATCAGGCAGGCGAAGGGCAGCCACTGCCAGGCCACCATGATGATCACCGACAACAGCGGCACATCGGTGAGCCAGTCGACCGGCTGAGCGCCGAAGAAGCGCCAGAGATCGGCAAGCACGCCGTAGATCGGGTTCATCATCATGTGCTTCCACAGCAGTGCATTCACTGCGGGCATGACGAAGAAAGGCGAAATGAGCAGCACGCGGACGATGCCTCGCCCCGGAAAGGGCTCATTTACCAGCAGCGCGAGCAGCACGCCGAACACCACCGTGATGACGATCACGCTGCCGATGAGCAGCAGCGTATTCCAGGTCGCAGGCCAGAAGTCCGGATCGGTGATGAAGTACTGAAAGTTCTCGATGCCGATGAACGGATGCTCGCCGGGCTGCATGAGGTTGTAGCTCACGAACGAGAAGTACAGCGTCATCACGAGCGGCACGATCATCCAGAGGAAGAGCGTGAGCACTGCGGGCGCCATGAGCGCACGGGGCAGGAGGCGGTTCATGTTGTGGGTCCCGGGCGTCAGGGCAGAACTGCCGCGGATCCGGCTTCACCGGTCCGCGGGCAGGGCATGCTGCCTGAGGGTTTACTTGTAATACCCGGCCTTCTTCATCTCGCGCTCGGCCGCCGTCTGTGATGTCTTCAGGGCCTGGTCCACCGTGACCTTGCCCGACAGCGCGGCACTCATCTGCTGGCCCACCGCCACGCCGATGGCCTGGAACTCGGGAATGGCGGCGTACTGCACGCCGACGTAGGGCGACTTGGGCAGCGTGCTGTCGCTGAGGTTGGCGCTGTCGATGGCTTTCTTCTCGGCGGCAGCGAACTTGGCGACCTTCTGGAACTCGGGGTTTGCATAGGTCGACTTGCGCGTGCCGGTAGGTACCGTCCCCCAGCCATGTTCTTTGGCGACCAGATTGATGTACTCCCTGGAAGTAGCCCACTTCACGAAGGTCTGGGCAGCCGCGCCCTTGGTCGAGCTGGCCGGAATGGCCAGGTTCCAGGTCCACAGCCAGTTGGCACCCTTGGGCGTGACGGCAACAGGTGCCTGGGCAAAGGCCACCTTGTCGGCCACCTTCGACTGCTTCGGATCGCTGATGAACGAGGCGGCGATGGTGGCATCCACCCACATGCCGCACTTGCCTTCGTTGAAGAGGGCGAGGTTTTCGTTGAAKCTGTTGGCCGAGGCGCCGGGCGGGCCGTAGGCTTTCATCAGGTCCACGTAAAAGCCGATCGCGTCCTTCCAGGGCTTGGTGTCGATCTGCGGCTTCCACTGCATGTCGAACCACTGGCCGCCGTTGGTATTGACCAGCGTGGTCAGGAAGGCCATGTTGTCGCCCCAGCCCGGCTTGCCGCGCAGGCACATGCCGTACACACCGGCTTTCGGGTCATGGATCTTGCCGGCCAGTTCCTTTACCTGCACCCAGGTGGGCTGCTCGGGCATCTTGAAGCCGACCTTGTCGGCGAGGTCCTTGCGGTACATGAGCATCGAGCTCTCGCCATAGAACGGCGCGGCGTAGAGCTTGCCTTCGTGCGACAGGCCGGCGCGGATGGCGGGCAACAGGTCATCGACGTCATAGGCGGCATCGGTGGCGATGGGCTGCAGCCAGCCTTTCTTCGACCAGATAGGCGCTTCGTACAGGCCGATGGTCATCACGTCGAACTGCCCACCCTTGGTGGCGATGTCGGTGGTGACGCGCTGGCGCAGCGTGCCTTCTTCCAGCGTGACCCACTTGAGTTTGATGTCGGGATGGGCTTTCTCGAAAACCGGCGTGAGCTTCTGCATTTCGATCATGTGGCCGTTATTCACCGTCGCCACCACGAGTTCGGTCACAGCATGGGCCGTGCCGGCGCCCGAGAGTACAAGCACCAGGCCTGCCTGGATAAAACGCTTCATAGGTGTCTCCTTCGTTATGTCAGTCGAAACGGCCGCTTTGCCGTTCACTGCATTTTGAAGAAAGGCCCTTGCGGGTTTGATACCAGATCAGGGCATCTCAATACTTTGTTGCACTGAAGGAGTGGTAATTTCCCTAAACCTCGCATTATTAGATGCAACAAATTGTCAAGACTGACGCGATGCGCTCTGCCAATCCAGGTCGCCAGCTACGTCGTTTGCACCACCGGACAGAGGCAATCAGATCGGGCGACGTAGACACGCCGACCGGTCGCGGCGCTATTTGCGCGCGACAGCCGAAGCCGGCACCAGCTTCAGTGGCCCATAGAAGGCCTGCAGCTGGCCTTCGTTTTTTTCGCCTTCGGTAAAGACCGCGAAGCTGAGCAAGGCACCGGGATCTTCGCCAAAAGCCCGGCGGTAATCGGCGCGGATATCGCGCTCGTAGCTGCGCCATTCGTTGTAGCCGTGGTCGCCAGAGTCGACGACGATCTTGCGGATGCGATCGGTGCGGTCGTTGACAACCACCTCACCGGGCTGGTTAACACGCGACCAGGAATAGACCAAAGTGGCGAACGGCATCTCTTCCCCTGTGAGCAGGCGGCTCAGCTCCGACAGCAGGGAGTTTTTCATCGACAGCCGCGAACGGTCGCCTTCGAACGCAAGCACCACCCGCACCGGCACGTCATCGAGTTGAGGCAGCCTGAGGTTGGCACCTGCACCGGCGTTCGGCACATTCCAGGAAAAGCGCACAAGGCCTAGCTGGTCGGGCTCGATGCGATGGCGATGGCGCAGGATACTGCCGGACGACTCGACCTTCGCGAGGACCGCGTCGCGGCCTTCATGGCGCACATAGCTGTAGCTGGCCGGTTGTTTGCCGGGCACGCGGAAAATTTCCCACTTGAGGTCGTCGGGCTTGAGCTCGCCTGCCTTCGGCGGCGCCGACATTTCGGCCCAGGCAGTACCGGTTACGCCCTCCGCCGGCCCCAGCGTGCCCCCGCGGCTGACCGGCTCGTCGACATCGGTGTCTTCGTCGGGCGCCGAGCGTGTCGCGCAGCCGGAGACCAGAGCCAGTGCAAGAAACGCTGCGGCGAACATCGAGAAACGAGGGAAAAGGCGGCGAAGCGGAAGGAAAAAAGACATGATGCGAAGCCATCAAAAAATCGGCGAAGTGGCAAGTTGACCACGGAACCGCGCGGGCCCGCTATGGAAAAACGCACAGTTTTGCGGTATTCAGCCGGCAATCTTGCGCAGCAGGCCAGCGGTTGAGCCGTCAAGGCCGGATACGTCCCCGCTGCGCAGGCGTGGCTCGATGTCTTTGGCCAACACCTTGCCGAGCTCGACGCCCCACTGGTCAAAACTGTTGATGCCCCAGATCGCACCGCTGACAAACACCCGGTGCTCCTGCAGGGCAATCAGCGCACCCAGGCTGGCAGGTGTGAGACGCTCAAGCAGCAAAAAGGTGCTGGGCCGGTTGCCAGGGAAATGTTTGTGGCCGCCCCCGTCTTGCTTGCCCTGCATGAGCGCCTGCGCCTGGGCCAGAACGTTGGCCAGCAACTTGCTGTGATGCCCCGGCAGGTCATGCGGTGCATGCGCGGCTGTTTTGACCGCCACAAACTCGACCGGCACCACCGACGTTCCCTGGTGCAGCATCTGAAAATAGGCGTGCTGGCCGTTGGTACCCGGTTCACCCCACAGCACCGGCGATGTTTCAAACGGCAGGGTTTTGCCCTCCGCATCCACACGCTTGCCATTGCTCTCCATCTCGAGCTGCTGCAGGTAGGCCGGCAGGCGGCGCAGGGCACTGCTGTAGGGCGCGATGCTGCGGCTGGTAAAGCCGTGAAAGTTGCGGTACCAGACATCGAGCAGGCCCAGGCGCACCGGCAAATTGCCCTCCAGCGGCGCGGTGCGGAAGTGCTCATCCATGGCATGGGCACCGGCCAGCAGCTCACGAAAACCGGCTGCGCCGATGGCGATGGCCACCGGCAAACCGATGGCCGACCACAGCGAATAACGCCCGCCCACCCAGTCCCAGAACCCAAAGGTGGTGCTGATGCCGAATTCATTGGCCGCCGCGACGTTGGTTGTCAGCGCGGCGAAATGCCGGCTGACATCGCGGCCGCCCTGTGCCTCAAACCAGCGCCGGGCCGAGTGCGCGTTGGTCATGGTCTCGGTGGTGGTGAAGGTCTTGGACGCGATCAGGAACAGCGTGCTTTGCGGCTTGAGCCCCTTGAGCACGGTGGCCAGCTCGTCGCCATCCACATTGGACACAAAGTGAACGCGTTTGCCCGCAGTGGCGAATTCCCCAAGCGCCAGCACCGCCATTTGGGGCCCGAGGTCGGAGCCGCCTATGCCGATGTTGACGATGTCGGTGATGGCGGCATCGGCGCGCACCTGCTCGGCATACGCCAGCATGGCGTCCAGCGTGGCGTGGACCTGGGTCAACTCGGTTGCTATGTTTTTAATAGCTACTGGCGCACGTCCATCCTGGGCTACAGCCGGATTTCGCAGTAAAAAATGCATCACGGCGCGTTGTTCGGTGCCGTTGATCAGCTCCCCGGCGAACATCGCGTCGCGGTGCTGCTCCAGCCCGCACTGACGCGCAAGCTCAAACAACAATGCCTGGCTACTGGTGTCGATCAGGTTTTTGGAGAGGTCCGCAAAGATGTGCGGTGCGTCCTGGCTGAAGCTGGCAAAGCGATCCGGGTCGGCAGCAAATGCAGCCTTCAGGTCGAAATCTTTGCCGGAAGCGGCATACAGCGCCTGCAGCGCAGGCCACGCGGGAGTCTGGTCGCAACGCGGTCGGTTCATGACGTGTCCTGCCTGGGTGGTTATGCGGCCAGCATCAGCTGCTCAAGCTTCACGGCATCGGCTGCGAAAGCGCGGATGCCTTCGGCAAGCTTCTCGGTGGCCATGGCGTCTTCGTTGAGCGCGTAGCGGAATCCGGCTTCGTCAAAGTTCACCGCAGGCAAGTCCAGCGCCGCTGCGGCTTTGGCATCGAGTGCGCGCGGCAATGCGACATCGCTGGCGGCAAGCTGGGCCAGCAGTTCCGGGCTGATGGTCAAAAGGTCGCAGCCGGCCAGCGCGGTGATCTGGCCGACGTTGCGAAAACTCGCGCCCATGACCTCGGTGGCGATGCCGAAGTGCTTGTAGTGGTTGTAAATCTCGCGCACCGACTTCACACCCGGGTCATTCGCGCCAGCCATGGCGGCTTCGTCCCAGGCGGTGCCGGCGGATTTTTTGTACCAGTCGTAGATACGGCCGACAAACGGCGAAATCAGCTGGACTTTGGCCTGGCCGCAGGCAATCGCCTGGCAGAACGAGAACAGCAGGGTGAGGTTGGTGTGGATGCCGCGCTGCTCGAGCTTTTCGGCGGCCTGGATGCCTTCCCAGGTGGCGGCGACCTTGATCAGGACACGATCAATGTGGATGCCTTCGGCCTGGTAGAGCTCAATGATGCGCTCGCCGCGTGTGTACGTGGCGTTGGCGTCAAAACTCAGGCGGGCATCGACCTCGGTCGAAACACGGCCCGGAATGATGGACAGGATTTCACAGCCAAAACGCACCAGCAGGCGGTCCATGACTTCGTCGAGTTCCCGCCCCTTGAAGCGGCTCACGGTGTCCTTCAACAGCGGCTGGTAATCAGCCTTCTGTACCGCCTTGAGGATGAGGGACGGGTTGGTGGTGGCGTCCTGCGGCTTGAACTGCCCCAGTTGCTTGAAGTCGCCGGTATCGGCAACCACGGTGGTGAACTGTTTCAGGGCGTCAAGTTGGTTCATGGCAAGTGGCAGGTCAAAAAACGCGGAGTGGCCCGGATGACACACCGTGCGGCCGCTTACAAAAGCGTTTCACGGGTCCGGTATCGAGTTACCATTATGCCCATAGAATATGAAACTTTATTACCAAGACACTTTTTTACCATGAGTTTTGACCTCATCCTGTTTGGCGGCACCGGTGATCTGGTGTGGCGCAAGATCATGCCGGCGTTGTTCCAGGCCTTTCGCCACGGCTCGTTGCCCGCCGGCGGGCGCATTGTGGGCGTGGCACGCGACGATTTGTCGGACGACCAGTACCGCGCGCTTATCAAGTCGCGCTTTGACAATGTCGAGCTGGCCAAGCGCCCGAGCGAGGAAGAGTTCTCGCGCTTTGCCGCGCTGTTGGGCTATCTGCGCATGGACTTGTCCAACCCGGCCGATTACGCCGCGCTGGCCGGCAAGCTGCAGCAGCGCCCGGCCGACGTGGTGGTGATGTATGTGGCCACGGCGCCCAGCCTCTTCACCACGGTATGTGAGCAGATTGCAGCGGCCGGCCTCAATGGTCCGCAAACACGCGTGGTGCTTGAAAAACCGCTGGGCCACGACCTTGCCTCCAACCGCGCCATCAACCAGACCGTGCGCAGCGTGCTGAGCGAGCAGCAGATCTTTCGCATCGACCACTACCTCGGCAAGCCTTCCGTGCAGAACCTCTTTGCCCTGCGTTTTGGCAATTCCCTGTTTGAACCGCTCTGGCGGCGCGAGCACATTGCCAATATCCAGATCACGATCGCCGAGGAGCTGGGGGTTGAAAAACGCGGCGCGTTTTACGACAACACCGGCGCGCTGCGCGACATGGTGCAAAACCACGCGCTGCAACTGCTGTGCGCTATCGGCATGGAGCCCCCCATCAATTCGCATGCCGACGCCATCCGCGACGAAAAGCTCAAGGTGCTGCGTTCACTGAAACCCTGGACGCCACAAACCCTGAGCCAGCATGTCATTCGCGGCCAGTATGCCGGCGGCAGCATTGACGGCGAAGCGGTCCCCGCGTATCGCGATGAAAAGGGCGTGAATCCTGACAGCACCACCGAAACGTTCGTTGCGCTGCGGACTGAAATTGCCAACTGGCGCTGGGCCGGCGTGCCGTTTTATATCCGTACCGGCAAGCGGCTGGCAGACCGCGATGCGCACATTGAAGTGAACTTCCGCCCGGCGCCCCACGCGATTTTCAAGACACCGCTCAGTGGCAACGTGGGCAACCGCCTGGTGATCAACCTGCAGCCCAAAGATGGACTAGAACTGCACCTGCTGGCACAGGGCGCAGACCAGCGCCATGACCGCGGCATGCCCACGCTGGCGCCGGTTCAGCTGGACCTGGACTTCGACAAACGCTTTGGCTCCGAGCGCGTTGGTGCCTATGAACGCCTGTTGCTCGACGTGATTGCCGGGCGGCTTAACCTGTTTGTGCGCAGCGACGAGCAGGAAGAAGCCTGGCGCTGGGTCGAACCCATTCTGGATGCGTGGAGCAGCGACAGCGCCGGCCCCCGTTCGTACGCTTCGGGCACCTGGGGCCCGAGTGCGTCGAGCGCGATGATTGCCCGCGACAAMTATTGCTGGTCAGAGGAATGCTAGCCCCCACGCTCCCCACTGCGTGTGGTTCGCTGCCCCCCGAGGGGGCGCCCCGCCTGCGGCCCGGCAAAGCCGGTTCCGCGGCTCGGACTGGTGTTTGGACCGGCACCTTGCGACGAACAGAGCACTTTTGCCCACCAAGCCATCGTGGCGAATACTTCAAGCAGGGGCCGCGGGACTGGCTTTGCCAGACCGCAGGCGCAGCGGCCCCCTCGGGGGGCAGGGAGTTACACGAAGTGAACGACCGTGGGGGCCCACATGCTTGATCGAATAAAGGCTTCGTTACCGTCGCTTGCGCCTGCCGAGCAGCGCGTGGGCCGGCTGGTGCTGGCGGATCCGCGGGCGTTTGCCAACTTGCCCATCACCGAACTGGCGAGCCGYTCACATGTGAGCAAGCCTACCGTGGTGCGGTTTTGCCGCAGCATGGGCTACGACGGGTTGTCGGACTTCAAGCTCAAGCTGGCAGGCAGCGTGAGCGAGGGCGTGCCTTTCATCCACCGCAGTGTGGATGCCGACGACAAGACCGGCGATGTGATGGTCAAGGTGATTGACAACACGGTGGCGGCATTTCTGAAGTACCGCAATGATGCGAGTTCGGTCGCCGTTGAAAGGGCTGCCGACGCATTGCTGGCCACCTACAACAGCGGTAAACGCATCGAATTTTTCGGTGTCGGCAATTCCGGCATCGTGGCGCAGGATGCGCAGCACAAGTTCTTTCGCCTGGGCATCACCAGCATTGCCTATAGCGACGGCCACATGCAGGTGATGAGCGCCTCGCTGCTGGGGCCGGGCGACTGCGTGGTGGTGATCTCCAATTCAGGCCGCACGCGCGACCTGATGGATGCCTGCGACATCGCCCGCAAGAACGGCGCCACCACCATCGTGATCACCGTCACCGGTTCGCCACTGGCGGCGGCCGGCAATATCCACCTGACTGCCGATCACCCCGAGGGTTATGACCGCTACAGCCCCATGGTGTCGCGCCTCATGCACCTGATGATCATCGACATCCTGGCGACCTGCGTGGCGCTGCGCATCGGCAGCAAGCTGCAGCCCTTGCTCAAGGAAATGAAAAACAACCTGCGCAACAAGCGCTATGCCTGAGGCGGCCCGCCCCCGGAATAGATTGCGCAGGAATTATTTTCCAGGAAAAAGTGGCTTTAACCCAATAGGGACGTGCGCAAGCAGCTATTAAATCAATAGCACGGGCTTTTGTCACACCAAGGGCAGCGAGCGCTCCACGATCCCCGCAAACAGCGCGGAGCCCAGCGGCAGAACGCTGTCGTTGAAGTCATAACAGCTGTTGTGCAGAAAACGGCTGCCCACGCCGCCGACGGTGCCGCCTTTGCCGTCGGGCAATTGCTCACCCTGGCCCAGGCGCAGGTAAGCGCCGGGTTTGACCCGGAGCATGAAGGAAAAATCCTCCGAACCCATGCTGGGTTCAAGGTTGCGCACCACGTTTTCGGCGCCCACCAGCTGGTCGGCCACTGCAGTGGCCAGCGTGTACTCGGCTGGCGAATTGATGGTGGCGGGATAGATGCGCTCGTACTTCACGGTTGCTGTGGCCCCAAAGCCGTGGGCAACCGCCGCGCACAGCTCCTTGAGGCGGCGCTCAACCAGGTCTTGCACCTCGGGCTTGAAAGTGCGAACGGTGCCCACCAGTGTGGCGTTTTCAGGCACCACGCTCATGGCGCCCAGGTCGCCCGCCCGGACAGCGCAGATGCTGATCACGGCGTTGTCCATGGCCTTGACGTTGCGCGACACAATGCTTTGTACGGCAGTAATGATGTGAGCGGCCACCAGCACGGGATCCACCGTCAGGTAAGCATGCGCGCCGTGACCACCCTTGCCTGTGATCTCGATGGTGATGCGGTCGGCCGCGGCCATCATGGGACCGGGATTGATGCCGATGGTGCCGGGCCGCATGGCGGGCCAGTTGTGCATGGCGTAAATGGCCTGTACCGGAAAGCGCTCGAACAGGCCATCCTTGATCATCGCGTCGGCCCCGCCACGCCCTTCTTCTGCCGGCTGAAACACCAGCACGGCATCACCGGTGAAATGACGCGTCTCCGCGAGATAGCGGGCTGCACCGACCAGCATGGTGGTATGCCCATCGTGACCACAACCATGCATCAATCCAGGCTTGGCGGACTTCCAGCCGAATTCGTTGTGCTCTGTCATGGGAAGCGCGTCCATGTCGGCGCGCAATCCGATCATGGGCCTGAACCCGGATGGACCGGAAGCGCTGGCCGGCTGTTGACCCTTGATAACGGCAACAATGCCGGTCTTGCCGACACCTGTGTGAACCTCGTCTACGCCACACAACTTGAGCGCATGCACCACGCGGCTCGAGGTGTAAACCTCTTCAAACCCGAGCTCAGGGTGAGCATGCAGGTCGCGCCGGAAGGCGGTCAGTTCGGGATGGTATTGCGCAATTTGCGCAAAGGCGCGGCCTGATGCACGCAATGGCGAGGGACGGTCTGGGTTTGCAATGTTTCCCGCTGCGGCGGGCTGAATGGATGAAGCACCTGGAAGGTTGGCCGGAGCGCGCATGGCAGTGGAGTCCCGAGTTCAGCAGGTTAAATACTAGTCTTGAAGGAATGGCGGTGCAAATTCAGGGGTTTGTGAAACCTGCAGCAATTTCGAAGCCGTCACCGACGGGGCCACGACGCCGGCAGCTTTGGGCTTGAGGCTGATGGGGCCATACCATGCCTTGGTGATCTGGCGCGTGTTGTCACTGTCGGTCATGATGGCTATGCCTACCAACGCACCGGGGGGCTCGCCAAATGCTTTTATGTAGTCGGCACGAATGTCGCGCTGGTAGTCGAGCCAGCGGTCAAGGCGCGCGGGACCGGATTCGATCACCACCTTGCGGATCCGGTCAGTCCGTGTATTGACGATCACGCTTTCTGGCGCGCTGTGTGAGCCCCAGACATACATGAGGGTCGCATAAGGCAGCGGCTCGCCCGTCAGTGCCAATGCCAACTCCGAAAGCATCGCGTTCTTGGCGGAAAATTTCGACCTGTCACCTTCAAAGGCCAGGACCACGCGCACCGGGGAATCGTCGCTGTCGCGCTGTGTCATGTCTGCACCCGCAATCATCTGGGGCACTTTCCAGGAGAAACCCAGGCTGCCGAGTTCCGCTGGCTCCATGCGCAGGTTTTGCCGCAACATGCTTGCGGCGCTGTCGGACTCTCCAAGCACCGCGTTGCGCCCGTCCAGGCGCACGGGACGATAGCGGGTCGACTTCTTGCCCGGAAAAGTGCAGTGCTGCCATTGCAAGGCATCGGCACTGGTGGCTGTGGGCGATGCCGAAGTCCAGTCAACGTTGGCGCTTGCCTCGGGCGAGGAAGGTCCGAACCCTGCACAACCCGCCATAAAGAGCACGCAGGCCGCGGCCAACAGGCGCAACGTGCAGTGGAAAAAACGGTAGTGTGTCAGTGACATTGAAAGAGGGGGATTACGAACCTGGTATCGGTTCCGTCTTGGTCTAAATGGCAAACCTGCCTGTTTAACGCGGCAAGGGAAGAAAAGTTTCACAAATTCCAACGACTCGCCACTTCAAGCGGCAAACGCAGTTTTTCTTCACGAAAAAAGCCGCCTCGGGTTACCCCGAGACGGCTTTCAGATTCTCATCAAAAACTGGCTTAAGCCAGCTTCAGATTAGAACGTGTGGCGAATACCAGTGGCGACCAGCGAACGCTTGCTGGTGGTAGCAGCATTCACACCAGACTCAACCTTGGTGTTGATGTAGCCAGCGTACAGAGTCGTGCGCTTGGACAGATCGTACGTACCGAGCAGGCTGTAGCCAGTGCCCTTGTTGGTAGAACCGCCGCCTTCGCTCTTCGCGCGCTCGTAACCAACGGCCACAGATGCGGCACCGAATGGAGCGCTCAAGCCGATTTGGTACTCTTTGTCTTTGAGCGTGTTGTTCTTGGCAGTGTTGTAGCTACCCACCAGCTTGACAACGCCGAAGTCATAGGTTGCGCCGAGCAGGTTGTATTTGCGCGAATCAGCAGCAACAGCACCGGTACCAGTGGTAGGTCCGCCGGTAGCGCCGGAGAACATCACGGAACCAACAGATTCTTTTTCACGCTGATATCCGTAACCAACCAGCAGAGGGCCATTGGCGTATTTCAGGTGCACGCTGGTGCTGCTGGAAGCAGAAACAGTAGCCGTCTTGTCTTCGCCAAAACCATAAGACACCGAGCCGCTGAAGCCACCGAAAACAGGCGAATCGTAACGAACGGAGTTGTTGCTACGGTTGCTGTAGTCTTGGATGCCCGTGCCCCACACAGTGCCGGTCTGGGCAAAGGTGTTGGAGTCATAGGTGTTGTTGGTTGCGCCACGCAGCGAGTCATAGGCGGTGTACTGACGACCCAGACGAGMTTCACCGAAGGAGCCTTTCAGGCCAACGGATGCGGTGCGGCCAAACAGGCTGCTGCCGGAGTTGGCTGTCGAGTTACCAGCGCCATTGGCGGATGCGCCGGTGGAGATGTCAAAACCGCTTTCCAGCGTGAACACAGCAGCCAAACCGCCGCCCAGATCTTCGCTACCGCGCAGGCCCCAGCGCGAGCTGCTCAAGCCGCTGCCATTGATTTGGCCCATGCTGACTTTGGTTTCGGTACCGCCGGTAGACACCTTGGTGACGTTTTGGCCGATGTATGCATCAGCAACGCCGTAGAGGGTCACAGAGGATTGTGCGTGCGCGACGCCAGCGGTTGCAGCGAGTGCAGCCAGGGCGATAAGAGTCTTTTTCATTGAGAGTTTCTCCAAGGTTAAACATAGGGCTCCGGCACGGGGACCATTTCAGACTTACGCCTTCATGGCACCACCAGAGACCCGGGCCAACCCCCTTTTCGGGAAGTTGGGTCTATTGCACCAGACTGGGCTTCAATTCGCAAAGGAATGCCCGAAAAAACAACCAAGTCGTTGCGCTCAAGCCACAAATAGACAACCGTAAGTGGAAAAGAAACAACGACCGCAAAAACCAGCAATTTCTACCGGCGCAAATCCGGTTTCAGGGCTGATTTCAGCCCTTTAAATGAAAAAAGCCGTTTCATCGAAACGGCTTTTAAAGGGAACCCGGGCAAGCCCGGGTTAGATCCAACCTCGATTAGAACGTGTGGCGAACGCCAACGCCGTAGGTGCTGGTCTTGCGATCAGCCACGCCGGTCGTGGTTTCCTTGCCGCTCTGAACGCCAGCGTACAGGTTCGTGCGCTTGGACAGTGCATACAGGCCAGCCAGGCCGTAGCCCGTGCGTTTCAGGTCAGGAAGACCACCCAGACGGGTGCTCTTGGAACGGGCAAAACCGCCAGACAACGTGAAGGTGCTGTTGACAGGGAAGTCCAGACCGATCTGATACTCTTTTGCCTTGTCTTGTGCCAGGCCGGTGACGGGGCTGGTACCGTTTTTCACGTTACCGTATGCGCCGAGCAGCTTGACCACGCCGAAGTCGTACGAACCGTTCAACTGGGTGTACTTGATCTCGGTGGCGTTACCGGTGGCTTTTTCGGTCTGATAAGCCAGGKAAGCACCGATGGGGCCGTTTGCATAAGCAACGTTAAAGCTGGCAATTTTGCCGGCGCCGACAGTAGCGGTCTTGTTTTCGCCGAAGCTGTACATTG